>DASXWX010000161.1:0-11797 GCA_036503395.1 Candidatus Limnocylindrales bacterium | reverse complement strand
CGACCTCGCCGACCCCGCCCGCGCGGCGTGGTTCGAGCTGTCGCGGGATGGCGCGCGAAGGCGGATCGAGTGAGCAGCCGCAGCCACACGCCGCCGGCGGCCCGCCCGCCGAGCCGGCCGGCGCCGGTACACTCGAGCCGTCGCCTTCCGAGCCTCGAGGAGCCGCGATGATCGATCGACCGAACCACGCCGGCCTCGCGATCGCCGATCGCCGCGCCTTCCGCTCGAAGGTCGACTCGATCCGGACGACCTACGGCTTCGAGGACGTCTCGCTGGCCCCCGGCACGGGCACCGTCGAGCCGGCCGACGTCTCGCTCGACCAGGCCTTCTGCGGCCTGCCGCTCGAGATCCCGATCCTCGCCGCGGCGATGGACGCGGTCGTCGACGTTCCGTTGGCGGGCGCGCTCGCCCGACTCGGCGGCCTCGCGGTCCTCAACCTCGAGGGCGTCCAGACGCGCTACGACGAGCCCGACCACGTCCTCCGCACCATCGCCGAATCGCCCGTCGAGGGGGTCCAGGACGCACTGACCGAGGCGTACCGCGCCCCGATCCGCCACGACCTGGTCGAGCGTCGGATCCAGGAACTGCACGCCGCGGGCTCACCGGCGGCCGTGGCCGCGACACCGGCAGCCGCCCGGGAGCTCGGGCCGCTCGCCGCGGAGGCGGGCGCGGACCTGTTCCTCGTTCAGTCGCAGGTCTCGTCGGCCCGCCACCTCGCGTCCGGGTACGAGCCGCTGTCCCTGGCCGAGTTCACCGCCGCGATGCCGATCCCGGTCGCGGTCGGCAACACGACCTCGGCCGAGGCCGCGTTCCAGCTCATGGAGCAGGGCGCCGCGGCGGTCTTCGTCGGCGTGGGGCCAGGGGCCGCCTGCACGACTCGTGAGGTGCTCGGGATCGGCGTGCCGCAGGTGACCGCGATCAGCGACGTCGCGGGAGCGCGCGATGCGTACCTGCGGGAGACGGGACGGTACGTCCCGGTCGTGGCGGACGGCGGGATGCGTCGCGGCGGGGAGCTCGCGAAGGCGATCGCCGCGGGAGCCGACTTCCTGATGATCGGCTCGCCGCTGGCGCGGGCACAGGAGGCCGCGGGTCGGGGTACGAACTGGGGCATGGCCGCCCCATCGGCGACGCTCCCGCGCGGGACGCGGATCTCGGTCGGCACGGTCGGCAGCCTCGAACGGATCCTGCTCGGTCCGGCCCACGCCAGCGACGGGTCGGAGAACCTCGTCGGCGCCCTGCGGCAGTCGATGGCCGCGCTCGGGGCCCGGACGATCGCCGAGATGCAGGACGTCGAGATGATCTACGCGCCGGCGGTCGTCACCGAGGGCAAGTCCTGGCAGCGGGCGCGCTAGGCCACACGCTCGCGCTCGCGAGACGCTGACGCCGCCCGCCGCGGCGCGCTCGCGCGAGGTCCTCGGGCTCGCGGCCCTCGCGGCAATCGGTCCGCTCACCGCGCTCGCCGGCGCGTGGCTGATCGGCCTCCGCGGCTGGTTCAACGACTTCCACATCTACTACCTGGCGGGCGCGCTCGTCGCACGCGGCCGGTCGCCGTACGACCCCGCCGCGATCGACGCGCTCGGTCGGTCGCTCGGCCTCGATTTCGTCGTCGGCGGCGGCTATTCCTACCCACCGCCGTTCGCGCTGGCCATGGCGCCCGTGTCGGCCCTGCCGTTCGGGGCTGCCGTCGGCCTCTTCACGACGGCGTCGATCGCCGCGTTTGCCCTGACGGTCGGATGGTGGCTGGGCCGGATCGTCCCGAGCGGCCCCCATCGCGCCGTCCTCGCGCTCGGCGCCGGCTTCTATCCGCCAGTCGCCGGCTCGGTGTTCGCCGGGCAGGCGAACCTGCTCGTCCTTGGGCTGCTCGGGATCGGGCTCGCGCCGTTCCTGCCTCGGGCCGATGAGGGCGTGCGACCGGAACGTTCGTCGGCCGCTCGCTCCTTCGCGGCCGGGATCGCGATCGGACTCTCCGGGATCGTCAAGCTGGCGCCGCTCGCGCTGGCGGCACCGTTCGCGCTGGCCGCGCTTGGCCTGTCCTCCGCCGCCGCGGCCCTCGCCGGCCTGGTCGCGGGTGCAGTCGGCGCGCTGGTCATCGGGATCGTCCTCGCACCGACCGCCGCCGCGGGTGCGGCCGGTCTGGGCCTGCTCTTCGCGCCCGATCCGTTCTCGACGAACCAGTCCCTCAACGGCGTCGTCAGCAGGCTGTTCCTCGACGGCGATCGAACCGTGGCGATCCTCGCGGGCGAGCCGGAGCCATTCATCGTCGTGGCGACCGGCGCTCTCGCCGGGGCGACGCTCGTCGTGCTCGTCCGCGTGCTCGGCGGTCGCAGCCGACCGACGGCCGACGGCCTCGCGGCGGCGCTTGCCCTGGCAATCGTCGCTGCCGCCGCCGGCGCGCCGAAGAACTCGTTCTGGAACCACGCACCGGTCCTGCTCGCGATCGCGCTCGCGCTCGCGGCGGGTGGCCTGACGGCCACGAGGACCCGGCGAATCCTCGTCGGCGTGTGGCTCGGGGCGACCGCGCTCCAGGCGCTGCTCGACCGGTGGCTCGACCAGTCCAATCCGCCGCACTCGCCCGCCCTGACGCTCCTCTCCGGCAGCGCGACGCTCGCGCTCCTCGCGCTGTGGCTCGCGCTCGCGGCGCAGTCGCTGTCGATCCGGCGGCGGCCTGTTCGTCGCGGGGCAGACGGCGCATGATCGCGTCGCGTGCTCCGACGAGGCGTTCGGGCAGTGGAGGGAGCGGAAGATGGTGAGGGTCGACTACCGGGTGGCCATTCGGAGGCCGCCACAGGATGTCTTCGACTACATCACCAGGGTCGAGGAGTTCGCGGATTGGCAGCATGACGCGGGCGTGACGGCGGTCCGCCGGCTGACGCCCGCGCCGACCGGGCCGGGCACCAGGTTCGTGATCGAGCGCGCCGGCTCGCGCGGCGGAACGGCCCAGATAGAGTGCGAGGTCACGGCCTTCGAGCCGGGCCGTCGCTTCACGTTCCACGGCCGCGACTCGGACGGCTTCGACAGCACGTTCGACACCCTCCTGACGCCGGTCGCCGATGGGACGAACCTCCATTGGACGGTCTCGATGAACCCGCCGAATCTGCTGTTCCGGCTTCTCCAGCCGGTCATCGCGCGCCAGATTCGCCGGGCGGCCGCCGTCGACTTTCCGAACCTCCGGGCCCGCCTCGAGTCCGCCTGACGGTGGAGCGGAGCCCCGGGGGTCGGCACGGCCCGGAGCCAGGCCCCGAGGCAAAGTCGCTCGTCGACACCGGTCGAGGGCTGCTCCTCGAAACCACCGGTCGGCGGACCGGCCGACCGGCCGTCGCCGCGCTCGCGTTCGCGCGCGACCCGGACGGATCGCTGCTCGTCGCGGCCGGTGCCGCGTCGGCCCATTGGGTCGCCAATCTCCTCGCCGACCCGCGCTGCCGCGCCACCATCCTCGGCACCAGCGCCGCGTACGAGGCCCAGGAGCTCGAGGGCGCCGAGCGCTCCCGCGCGATCCGTGAGCTGATCCTCCGCGGCGGCACGCCGGCGGAGCGGCTCGGAGCGGGCCCGGCGTTCCGGCTTCGGCCTCGCTCCGACGCGGCCGATGACTAGACTGAGGGCACACGCGGGAGGAGAGCCGATTGCCGGACGCCGAGGCGCAGCCGACGCACGAGGCGGCCGTCGACGGACGCGGCAAGACCGTCCACGGTGAGCCCGCGAACGCCGGCCACCGCGTCCTCGCGCCCGACGACGCCGAGGTCGAGGCCTACCTCGAGACCGCCCTCCGGGCGCCGGCTCCCGAACGCCCGGTCGAGCCGTCGACGGCTCCCGCCCAGCCCGACACCGTCATCGTCCTCGACTTCGGCTCGCAGTACGCCCAGCTGATCGCCCGCAGGATCCGCGAGCTCAACGTCTACTCGGAGCTCCTCCCGTTCGACACGCCGTGGGCCGAGATCCAGCGCCGCGGGCCCCGCGCAATCGTGCTGTCGGGTGGCCCGAACTCGGTCTATGACGACGACGCGCCGCGGCCGGATCCGGCGATCTGGAGCGGCCGCGTCCCGGTCCTCGGGATCTGTTACGGCCTGCAGCTCATGGCCCGCGAGCTCGGCGGGGACGTCCTGCCGGCCACCAAGCGCGAGTACGGGCCGGCGACGATCCAGGTGACGAGCGAGGACGGCCTGTTCGGCGGGATCGAGCGCGAGCAGCCGGTCTGGATGAGCCACGGCGACTCGATCAGCCGGCCGCCCGCCGGTTTCGTCGCCGCGGCGCAAACGGACTCGACGCCCTACGCCGCCCTCGTCGATCGCGATCGCGGCCTCTACGGCATCCAGTTCCATCCCGAGGTCGCCCACACGCCGCGCGGCCGCGACATCCTGCGCAACTTCGTCGTGGGTATCGCGGGCGCAAGGCCGACCTGGACGGCGGCGAGCTTCATCGAGACCACGGTCGCGGAGATCCGGGAGCGCGTCGACCGGCACGCCGCCGAGACGGGCTCGGACGGGCGCGTCATCTGCGCCCTCTCCGGCGGGGTGGATTCGGCCGTCGCAGCGACCCTCGTCCACCGCGCGGTCGGCGACCGGCTGACCTGCATCTATGTCGACCACGGGCTGATGCGCAAGAAGGAGTCAGACCTGCTCCGCGACACATTCGAGCGGAACCTCGGCATGCAGCTCGTGATGGTGGACGCGCGAGCGCGGTTCCTCGGGCGCCTGGCCGGTGTGGCGGATCCGGAGCAGAAGCGCCGCATCATCGGCGACGAGTTCATCCGGGTCTTCGAGGAGGAGGCGGCGACCCTCCAGTCGTCCGGCTCGATCGACTTCCTGACCCAGGGCACGCTCTACCCGGACGTCATCGAGTCGACGGCGCCCGAGACGAAGGCGGCCCAGAAGATCAAGACCCACCACAACGTCGGCGGGCTGCCCGAGGACCTCCGATTCCGGCTGATCGAGCCGCTTCGCTACCTCTTCAAGGACGAGGTTCGGGCGGTCGGGCTCGCGCTCGGCCTGCCCGAGGCGATGGTCCATCGCCAGCCGTTCCCGGGCCCCGGGCTCGCGATCCGGATCATCGGCGAGGTCACCGCCGAACGCCTCGACACGCTCCGCGAGGCCGACTGGATCGTGATCGACGAGATCAAGGCGGCGGGCCTCTATCGGAGCCTCTGGCAGTCGTTCGCGATCCTGACGCCCGTCCGCTCGGTCGGCGTGATGGGTGACGGCCGGACGTACGCGAACGTCGTCGCGATCCGGGCGGTCACGTCCGAGGACGGGATGACCGCCGACTGGGCCAAGCTCCCGTACGACATCCTGGGGAAGATCTCGTCACGGATCGTGAACGAGGTTCCTGGCGTGAACCGCGTCGTGTACGACATCTCCTCGAAACCGCCTGCCACCATCGAGTGGGAGTAGGCAACCTTCGCCTGGAGCCCGGGCCACTGCGAGAGCCAGGCGCGAAGGCCGCTTGCTGCGGCCGATTTCGCTCCCATCGTGATGGCGCGAGCAATCAGGCCGTTTGGCGACCGCCGGAGACGCTCCACAGCTCCATTCGTGCGCCCCCACGCACGGATCGCCGATCTGACGTGCGACGCACCTCCCTTCCGACAAGTCCAGGCGTGCGACGCCCGGGCCGAAATTCGTCCACTCGAAGCAGCCTGGCCGCCGCGCGCGACGTCGCCGGACAGGTACGGCCCGAGCGACCGGCTAGCCCGAACGGGGGGTTCGCGCCGCGTTGCGGACCGCTAGAGTTCCGCCCGTGACCCAAGCCGCGGACGCCATGCGCTGTCCCTGGTGCTCGGCCGAGACCGTCGCGGGCCGCCCGAACTGCCCGAGCTGCGGGGCGAACCTGGTCGAGACCGGCGAGCCCGCGGTGCCCGGGCTGACGGCCATCGACGCCGAGGCGGTCCTCAGGAGCGTTCGCGCCGCCACCACCGCGCCGCGACGGAATCGGTTCCTTTCGCTCATCACCGGCGAGGACCTCGACGAGGTGCCGGCCGTCCCGGGCAGCCCGGCTGCGCTCGCTCCGCCGGCGCCCGATGTCCGCCGCGAGATGCTGCGCATGGAGATCGCGGCCGAGCTCGCGGATGCCACCGCCGAGGCCGAGGCCCTCATCGCCGAGGGCGCCGACGACCGCGCTCCGGGCGACGCGACCGGCCCGGCCGTTCCGGAGGCCGGGGCGCCGGCCGACGAGCCGTCGGGCGAGCCCGTCGGCGACGACCGGCCCGAGGGTCAACCCGAAGCCTGACTCGCGACCTCCGCGCCGCCGCTCGGACCCGCGGGTGCACGAGCCGAGCGCAATGTCGGCGACAGCCCGGCCGCGATGGCGGCGACGATCAGGCCGATGCCCATCGCGCGCATCGTCGACGCGCCACCGACCGCATCGAGCAGCAGGCCGGCGACGGCCGCCCCGAGAGGCGCCAGGCCGATCGAGATCATCCGCGTCGTGGCGCCGATCCGCCCGAGCAGCTCGTTCGGCGTCGCCGAGGCCCGGATCGTGACGTACGAGACGAGCACCAGAGAGTTCGCCACGCCGGCCACGAACGAGACGGCCGCCACGGCCTCGGGCGGCACGATCACGGTGATCGCCGTGATGAGCGCTCCGACGACGAGCCCGCCGACGACGAGCAGGACGCCGAGGTTGCCGCGGGTCAGCCGGGCGCCGACGAGCGTGCCCAGGCTGTACGCCGAGAGGACGAGACCGAAGGCGTCGGGTCCCTCGCCGCGCTCGGCCTCGAGGAGGAACGTGAGCGCGGGGACGAGCCCGGCCGTCAGCACCCCGATTGCGCCCCAGTAGGCGACGGCCGATCGGAGCAGCGGGTGATCGCGCACGAACCGAAGTCCCTCGCGGATATCCGCCCCGAGCCGGCGCTCCCCGCTCGGACGCTCGCCGTGGAGGGGCGTCCGGACGAAGGCCAGCGCCACCGCCGAGACGACAAATGAGACGGCATCGATCGCCAGGGTCGCCGGCGCGCCGACCACCCCGACGAGAAGTCCGGCGAGGCCCGGCCCGACGATGAATCCGAGTGCAAAGATCGCCTCGAAGTAGGAGCTCGCGGGCCCGATCAGGTCGCGCCCGACGAGCTGTGGGATCGCACCCGTCCAGGCGGCCATGAAGAGGACCCGCAGCGCGTTGATCGGGGCGACGACGAGCAGGACGACGAGGATCGTGGGCGCACCGACGAGCGTCGAGAGCGGAATGAGCGCCGTCAGCAGCGCCCGACCGAGGTCCGCGACGATCATCATCCGGCGCCGATCCCAGCGGTCCGCGAGGGCGCCGGCCGGCAGGCCGATGACGAGGTCCGGCAGCGTCTGGAGCGCGGCGACGATCCCCATCACCGTTCCGGAGCCGGTGAGCGCGAGGACGAGCAGCGGCAGCGCGGTGAAGGTGACGGCGTCTCCGAGCGCGGACACGGCCTCGCCGAGCGCGATGATCCGGTAGTCGCGGATCTCGAACGGCGATCGGCGGGTCGCCGCTGCGGCTTCGGCCGAGCGGACCAGGACGACGTCCTGCTGGACCGGGATGCCGGCCGCCAGCTCCTCGGACGCGATGACGTCGACGGGGTCGGCGCTCATCGCGGCATCATCGCAGGCGTCACGAACCGCGACGAGGATGACCCGCTTGCCGGACGACACTCGATCGGAACGCCTGCCGCTGCCAGGCCCGTCGTTCCTGCGCGAGCTGGACGTCCGCGTCCGCGACCGTTCGCTCAGGGTGGGGATGGGCCGACCCTCCACGACCGACGGCGACTGGTGGCTCGCGGTGATGTGGCTCGCCGACGACGACGGCGTGGTCTCGTGGCGCGAGGTCGCGCCGCGATCGGGGCCGCCGCCCGACCCGCCCCTCGTCCGTCTCGGGCCGATCCTGTCGGGTGCGCTGTCGGGGCTGATCCGCGAGGAGGGCGGTCGGCTCGGCGTGCGGCTGGGGCCGATAGCCGCGCCTCACGACCCGACCCAGCCCTGGCGTTCGCCTGCCGCCGTTCGCGCCGCCTTCCTGTTCGAGCCGCTCCGCGTCGCGACGATGGCCCCGAACGAGCTGTCGTCCACGGTCCTCGCGGCCTTCGCCGGGTCCGTGGAGTCGCTGGCGGGGCGGTAGTGCCGGGCCGCGTCGCGCGGCGTCAGCCCGCTCCCGAAGCCTCGTCGGCCTCGTCGGGCTCGTCCTGTCCCAACGGCTCGTCTGCCCCCAGCACGTCGTCGACGTCGGCCGCGCCCATGACGGGCTCGAGGTCCACGACGATCGAGGCGTGGCCGCCAGTCGCGTTGTAGGCCGCGGCCAGGACGCCGCCGATCAGCGACAGGATGACCGCGGTGACGATCGCGGTCGCGATGGCGACGCCGGGGACCACGAGCAGCCAGCTCGTGCTGATCGTTCGGAGCACGCCGATCTGGTCGCCGAACGGGAGCAGGTTCCGGGCGAGGCCGAGGGTCAACGACAGGTCGCGCTGCCAACCCACGATCGCGCCCGCGAGCCAGGTCACGATCGCCCCGAGCGGCCCGCCGACGACCAGCCCGAGGACGAGCCCGGCCCACGCGCCCGCGCGCATCGACGCGAGCACCGACACGTGCGCCAGCCGGCCTCGGACGGCGCGCGAGGGCGTGAGCGCGGACGTATCCGTGTCGGCCGCCACCTGGGCCTGCCCCCGGCGGAGCCGCCGCGGCAGCGGCCACGAGTCCCGGCCCACGCCCCGGGCTGCCCCGCCGGCGCGGGGCCGGCGCGGCAGACGGATCGCGCGCGTCACCGCACGTGCCTCATCGAACCCCGCCCGGTGCCAGCGGACGCGCGGCCGCCCGGACATGCCGCGACCGTCGATGGCCGCGTGCCGCGAGCAGCGCCAGCACGGCCAGTGGTCCGCCGAGGGCCACGGAGACGGCGAGGACGATCAGCCCCGTGACGGGGGGCGCGGGCGCCTGGACCGGCTCCGGCGGCTCACGCGTCGGCGGCAGGGTGGAGGGCCGCGTCCCGGCGTCGAGGGCGGCGAACTCGCGGGCGACGAGCGACGCGACCGGCCGACGGGCTCCGTCCGGGCCGAAGAGCCCGAAGCGTTCTACGGTGATCCCGGGACGCGACGTGAGGTAGTCCTCCAGGGACCACCAGACGACGGAGCCGACGAAACCATCGGGCAGCGTGTCCCGGCGCGGCGCGATCGCGGCGTACGTGTCGCGGAAGATCGCCGACTGGATCGCCTCGTCTGCGGGCGTGTCGGCCCAGTGGCCGAACTCGAGGATCATCACCGGCTTCTTCGGGTAGCGCTGATGGGCCGCGTCGAGGGCCACGGCCGTGTCGGCTCTCGCGTCCTCGCCATAGAAGACCCCGAAATACGAGGTGATGCCGACGACGTCGAGGGGCTCGCTCGTGCCGTCGGCGGCATCAAAGCCGTAGGCGGCCTGGCCGACCAGTCGCGTCCCGTCCACGTCGCGGTCGGCGTCCCGAAGCGCCTTGAGGGCGGCCGTCCGCTCGGGCCCGCCGGTCGACTCGTTCGAGACGCCGTGGAACAGGACGGACGCACGGTTCATGTCCCTGAGCGCCATCTCCTGGATCAGCTGCCGGGCGATTCCGCGCGTCTCGGCGATCTCGAAGGTGTGCGGCGTGAAGTGGTAGACCGGGATCTCCTCCCAGATCGCGATCCCGAGCCGGTCGGCCAGCCGGAGCACGGCCGGGTCCGCCGGCTCGTGCCCGGTTCGAACGAAGTTCGCCCCGACCGATTGCGCCCGCCGCAGCTGGGCGATCGCGTCACCCGAGCCCGACAGCGGTCGACCGAGCGCAGCGGTCGCCGTCGCGCCCGGCGTACCCGCCGCGGGCCGGAGGACCTCGTCGTGGACGGCGACGCCCGCCAGCTCGACGGTTCGGCCGTTGAGGAGCAGCCGCGGCCCCGTCGAATCGACGGCGATCCGACGCAGCCCGAACGTGTCGACGAGCGTGTCGGTCGCGCCGTCCGGCGCCGTGACGGTCACCTGGAGGACGTACAGGTTCGGGTCGCCGAGGTCCCAGAGCATCGGGTCGGGGATGAGGAGGCTCTCGGTCGTCACGACCGCGCCGCCGGCCGGGATGTTCGCGCTCTGCCCGGATGCGGTCGCCACCGGCAGACGTTCGGGCGGCGGCGGCTGGCCGGGTGCGGGGCGGATCGCGCCGGGCCCCTCGGGCGGCAGGCGCGGGTTCGTGGGCGGAACCGGGAGCGGCGGGAGGAGCGCCGAGGGGCGCGGGTCGAGGAGCGTCGCGGGCGAGATCACCGCGGGAAACACGTCGAGACGGACGTCCGCGGCGGCCGCCTCCGGACCCCGGTTCTCGACGACGACCGACACGTCGGCTCCGTCGAGGTGGGGGACGATGTCGGCTCGGGCGGCGCGGATGGCCCCGCTCGCCTCGAGCCAGACCGAGCCCGTCAGCCCGCCGTAGCTCCACCAGTCGATCAGGCCCCAGGGGACCATGTCGGCTCGTGTCCCCGGCGGTGGGTTCGCGACCCGCACGGCGACCACGTTGTCCTCGCCCGCGCGAACGGCGGGCGTCGCGTCGAAGGCGAACGGAGTCGCGCCGCCCTCGTGGACCCCGAGGTAGGAGCCGTTGAGCCAGACGTCCGCGACGTAGTTCGCGGCCCCGAACTTGAGAGTGATCGAAGACCCGCTCCAGCTCGACGGAACGGCAACGTGGCGGCGATACCAGGCGCCCGTCGTCCCGCCATGAGGTGGCGGGTCGAACGTCCCGGGAACCGGCACCGTCGGCCAGCGGGAGTCGTCGAAGGCCTGGGCCTGGCGGCCCGCCGCCGCCGCCTCGATCGCCGGTAGGGCGGACGACCGGTCGGTCAGCGAGATGTCGTCGTCGAGGGTCTGGGGATCGACCCGCCACGGCCCGTCGAGGTCGATCCGCGGGCGCGGCTGGATCTCGAACGTCGGAACGACGATCCCGTGCTCCATCGGGACGCGGCCGCCGGCGACGTCGGCGAAGCGGAGGGTCGGGCCGAGCGACCCGATGGTCGCCTGGGGCAGGCAGCCCGCAACGAGCGGAGCGAGGCCGAGCATGAGCCCGGCTGCCAGGAGGGCCCGGCGAGCAGGCACGGGACGAGTCTACCGATCACGCTTCGCGCGCCCCTCACGCGTCACCCATGGGCGGCGGGCCCGAACGGGTGCGACGGATATGCTCCGACCGTGCGCGACCTGTTCGACGAGTTCATGGACGAGCTGCGTCGACGGCGCGACGAGGCCGAGGGGATCCGGCCGAGCGACGACGGCACTCCGGCCGGCGACGACGACACTCCGGCAGGGGATGACGACTCGCCGCGTCCCCTCCGATCGCGCGCCGGCTCGGGCGGATCCCGTGGCGGCTCCGGGCGGCGAAGCGGCTCGAGCGGCCAGGGCGGTTCCCGCGACGGTCGAGGTTCCCGAGCACGCGCGGCGATGCGCAGGCTCGGCATCGCGACCATCGTCGTGGTCCTCCTCGCGATCGTCGCCCTCGCCGGCGTCGGCGTGGATCTCTGGACCGATGCGATCTGGTTCCGGAGCGTCGGCTTCGACGGCGTCTTCTGGACGCGCCTCGGGACGCAGGTCCTGCTCTTCGTCGGGGTGGGCATCCTCGCCGTGCTGGTCCTGGCCGGCAATGTTCTCCTCGCCGGGCGTCTGGCGGCCGCTCACCCGGCCGGACCCGATGGCGGTGGCGTCGGCCGCTGGCGTGAGCGCCTGAGCGAGGCGACGCGCGACCTCGATCGGCGAGGCTGGGAGCCGTGGACCGGTCCGGGAGGCCCCGCGGGACGGCGCGGCCCGATCGAATTCGAGGCTGAGCTGCCCGATCCCGGTCCCCTCGGGCTCGCCGCGATCGCCGTCATCGGCGGGCTGGTCGT
>DASXWX010000160.1:0-4228 GCA_036503395.1 Candidatus Limnocylindrales bacterium | reverse complement strand
GGCGCGCTGGCGGCCGCGCTCCTGGCCGTGGCGGTGACGACGGATGCCTTCGGTGCCGCCGAGAAGTGGGATCACCTCCTGGCCCGGGTCGACCGGTTCGTCGCGGGTCCGCCGCCCGACCGGGCCACGGTCGACACCGTCGTGGCGACGCCGCCGCCCAGCCTCATCGTCCAGACGCCCGGACCTGGCGCCTCCGGTTCGCATCGGAGCCCCAGCCCGACACCGAAACGCGTTCCCGTCGACGTCAACATCGACCTGCAGCCCGCGAAGCACTTCGCATCCGAGGAGCGGGACACCTGGTGCGCGCCGGCGGGTGTCCAGATGACGCTGGCGGTGCTCGGCCTCGCCGACACCTCGGCCGCCTTCCAGGAGCGGCTCGACCACCGGATCGGCGAATGGGAAAGCACCCGCGACAGCAAGAACGGCGACTGGGGCCCGGGCGCGATGGCCCTCGCCCTCGCGGCCTACGGCGCGCCCGGCTACGAGGTTCGCGCCTACGACTCCCGGCCCGACGCACTCCGGGATGCGGCGGCCGCCATCGCGACCACTCGCTCACCGGCGATCCTGCTCGCCTGGCGCGGCGCCCACACATGGGTCATGACGGGCTATCGGGCGAACGCCGACCCCACGCTCTTCGGCGACGCGAAGGTGACCGGCGCGTACATCCTCGATCCCTGGTACCCACGGATCTCGTCGATCTGGGGCGCCTCGGACCCGCCGGGCACGTTCCAGGACGCCTCGGAGATGATCCGCAACTACCTGCCCTGGCAGCGCCCGGAGGGCCTCTACCCGAACCGCGACGGCCGCTTCATCGCGGTGATCCCGACGCAGCCGGCTCCCGGGTAGCCCTCTTCGGATCGCGCGACCCCGTGGCGTCCCGGTGACCGAACGCGCCGTCAACGACACGAACGCCGCGAGATCCGCGCCATTCCTGTCCCACAGGACGCCGTCAGCTCCAACGCGCACCACGCGTCGACCCTCAAGGGGCGTCCAGTCGCCGGAGGCGGAGCGTCATGCTCCCACGGACATGGCTGGGCGCGGAATCGCGCCGTGACTGGAGCGCCATCCAGACGGCTCGGCGGCATCGCGCCCGGGCCTCCTGTCCGAGCGGAATCCTGTGGCCCGAGCCGGCGATGCGAACCCTCGTCAGGCCTCGCCGACCAGCGCCGCAGGATCGGCTTCCGAGCGCAGGCCGCGCACCCGCGGCACGAGCGCGACCACGAGCAGGGCGAGCTTGACGGCCATTCCCGCGGTGAACGCGACGGGGACGGCGACGATCCCGAGCGTCGGCGCCAGCCCGAACGCCGCGGCGACCGTCACAGCGAACCCCGCGAGCGAGGCGAGCACGGCCAGCAGCGTGTTCCGGGTCGCGTAGATCGCGCGCGCAAAGAGGTGGGTCAGGCTCTCCAGCGGAATCGAGATCGCGAATGCCTCGAGGACCGTCGCGGTCCGGTCGATCGCAGTCTCGTCGAACGCTCCGCCGCCGAGAAAGAGCCGGATCGCGAGCCGCCCGACGATCACCAGGCCCACGGCCGCGACGGTCGTGACCGCCCCGATCGTGAGCGCGTTCGTCAGGACCGAACGGACGAACCGCGGTCGATCGCCCGAGGCCGCCGCGGCCGACAGCCCCGGAAACGCGGCGACCGCGAACTGGGCACCGATGATGCTGACCGGCACGCTCTGGAAGTTGCGGGCGAGGTTGATCGCCGTCGCGGTGCCCGGCCCGAGCGAGGTCGCGACACGGGTGAAAACCTGGAACGTCAGCGGGTCGATCGGCTGGCTGAGGGTCTTCGGGATCATCAGCCGGACGAACTCCCGGACCGACCGCATCCGGAGCCCGAGCGCCGGCCGGAGGGCGACCCCGGCCCGGTGGACCCCGATCATCCGGCAGCCGAGGTAGACGACGGCGCCAGCGACGGCGCCCACCGCCGCCCCGTAGATGCCGAGGGTTGGGCCGAGCAGGATCGCCCCGGCCACGATCCCCCCGTTGTACGTCGGCAGGGCGAGGGCGTACCAGAAGAAGCGTCGCTCGGCGACCAGGATCTCGCCGAGGGCGAGCGCGGCGGCGAAGAGGACCGGTGTGGCACACATCACCCGGAAGAGCCCGAGATAGACGTCGTGGCCGGCCGCGGGGAACGCCGGGTCGAGGACGAGGCCGGCGGTCGCGTCCGCGGTCGCGAACAGGAGGACCGCGGTCGCCGTCATCACGAGCACCGCGAGCGTCACGACGGTCTGCGCGAAACGCGCTGCCTCCGCCTCGGTCTCCGCCCGAAGGCCGGTGAAGATCGGCACGAATGGAGCGGTCAACCCGCTCGCGACCAGGACGTCGAGGGCCAGCTCGGGCAGCTGGAACGCGGCAATGAAAGCGTCGTACTCGACTCCCGCGCCGAACGTCCGCGCGAGCGTCCGGTCGCGCAACAGGCCCATCGCGTAGCTGACGAGCGTGAGCGTCGCGAGGAGGAGTGCACCCCGGGGGAGGAACCGGTCGACGAGCCCGATGACGACCCGCCCGCCCGGCAGCCCGGCGAGCGCTGCCCGGACATCGGCCGGCGAGTGACGAACCTGGTGCGGGCTCGCGTCGGTCATCGGCGAGGCGACAGGTGAACGAGGTGCCTCACGACGGGTTGCGCCACGCATTCACGGTACGGGACGCGCCGCGGGTGCACCTGAGGGAACGCGGTGGCAGTTGGCACCACCTGTTCGTCGCGACGCTGGCGACGCGGCACCGGGCCATGGAGGATTGGGCGAGTCAGGGGAGGTGGCGAGGGCTCCGGAGGGGGCCCGGTGCACACCATCACGAGAACCGGTCGCCCGGTGTGCTGAGTGCCAATGGCGAGACCGACCTCTCCGATCCGAGGTGTACATGTTTCGACGATTGGCGATTGCGGTATCGGCGGCCGCGTTTCTGGCAGCCCTGAGTGTGGGCTCGGTATTTGCCGGCGAAATCACTGGCAACGGTCAACTCCTCGACGTCCACGGGCATTCCGCCTGTGCGTTCTCGGGGCAGGAGGACCTGCAGTGGTTCACCGATGACTCCGATGTGAAGCTGAAGGACACATTCGTCCGCGGTGACCCAGGTCACGCCCAGTCGTGGGGTCAGATCCCGAAGGCAGTGCGCGACACGTTCCCGGCGTTCATGCACCCGGGCGTCTCCTGCAACCCGCAACGGGCCGTGGCCGAAGGCTGAGGCTCGTTCCGAGCGCGCGCGAGGCGCGTCCCGCCAGCCGGGGCGGGCCTCGCACTATTCGCCGGCCGCGTCCTTCCGCTCGGTCTCCGCCAGCTTCGCCCGGTTCGCCTCCCGGGTGCGCATGATGCGGTCTGCCTCGCGCATGCCCGCGACCTCGGGTCCTCGGTCGCTCGAGGCGCGCTTCTTCGCGCCGGTCGTGCGGGTCTCCCGGCGCGTCTCCATCCGTGACGCGATCGTGGCTTCGTATCCCTGCTCCGACGGCCGGTAGTAGCGGCGATCGGCGAGCTCGTCGGGCAGGTACTGCTGATCGACGTCGGCGCCTTCGTAGTCGTGTGGGAACCGATAGCCGACGCCGAACCCGTAGTGCTTCATCTGCGGGTACGGAGCGCCGCGGAGATGATTCGGGACGGGCAGCGAGCCGCGGCCGTTCACGTCGCCGACCGCCGCCCAGTAGGCCTGTCCGGAGCGGTTCGACTTGGGCGCGGTCGCGAGGTAGGTCGTGGCCTGGGCGAGGGCGTACTGGGCCTCGGGCAGCCCGACATGGTCGAGCGCCTGCGCCGCCGCCACCGCGACCTGGAGCCCGCGCGGATCCGCGTTCCCCACGTCCTCCGATGCCGAGATGATCAGGCGCCGGGCGATGAAGCGGGGGTCCTCGCCGGCCGCGACCATCGTCGCCAGCCAGTACAGCGCCGCGTCGGGGTCGTTGCCGCGGATGCTCTTGATGAAGGCCGAGACCGTGTCGTAGTGACCGTCGCCCGCCCGGTCGTAGGCGAGGACGCGCTCCTGGGCCGCCGCCTCGACGTCGGCAAGGGTGGGCGCCACGCGGCCGTTCGCGTCGCGAGCTCCTTCTGACTCGGCGAGCGCGACCGCGTTCTCCAGCACGTTGAGGGCCTGGCGCGCGTCGCCGCCCGAGATCGAGACGAGGTGATCGAACGGCTCGTCCGCAAGGCTGACGCCACCCTCGGGCCCGAGCGATCCTGCGAGACCGCGTTCGGGGTCGTCGAGCGCACGCCCGACGATCGTTCGGACATCGTCCTCCGT
>DASXWX010000159.1:0-4365 GCA_036503395.1 Candidatus Limnocylindrales bacterium | reverse complement strand
CAGGGCCGCGATGACGCCCTCGAGCAGGCCGAGGGCGCGTCGCTCGGCCTCGCGCAGGCGGGCGCGCTCGATCGCCTCGCCGCCGGCGATGGCCATCGCCTCGAGGTTCTCGCGATCGGCCGAGCTGAACTCCTGCCCCTTGTCGAACGTGAGCGCGATGGCTCCGACCGCACGGGACCCGGCCATCAGGGGCACGGCGGCGTAGCGCGCCATCGAGCCGGGGTCCGAGATCGCCACGATCTCGGGATAGCGCTCGCGGTACTCGTCGACGTCGATCACGAGCGAGGTGCCGCTCCGGACGACGTCGCGCGCGGGCGACGCCATCTCGGCCGACCAGCGCGCGCGGCTTCGGGGCTCCGGATTCTCGCCGGTCAGGATCCCGGCCAGGGCAAACTCGCCGGCCGCGGCGTCGAGGAGGGCCACGGCCGCCGTCGCGGCCTCGATGCGGTCGAACACCGCGGACAGGAGGACGCGGGCAACCTCCTCGGGACTCCGCGCGTCGGCAACCGCCTCGTTGACGCGGGCCACGGCCGACTCGCGCTCGAGCATCCGCCGCTGCGAATCGAGGAGCGTGGCCCGGACGATCGCCTGGGCGCCGGCATCGATCAGCCCGCGGAACGTCGACATGACCGACGGCGCGATCTTCGGATCGTCGTCGAAGCCGAGCGTGACGACGCCGAGCGCCTCACCGCCGACGACCAGCGGCGCGGCGATGAACGACTCCGACGGCGGGAGGGGTAAGGCTGCGGCCTCCGGATATCGAACGCCCCACTCCGAGCGCCGCCCCATCACCGTCTCGCCGGACGCCATCGCGGTCTCCGCCGGCGTGTTCGGCACGTCGACGCGGTCGCCGGGCTCGAGGGCGTAGTCGCGGACGCGGACGACGACCAGCGCGCCCGATCCCGCGTCGCGCTCCAGGACCGCTCCCCGCGCCGCGCCGAGGATCGGCATCACGGCATCGAGCAGCAGGCCCGCGACCTCGTCGGGTGATCGCGCGTCCGCGACCGCGGCGTTGAGTCGGACGAGCGTGGTCGCCTGCTCGAGCGCCCGTTCGTGGTCACCGTGGAGGCGGCTGTTCTCGATCGAGCGCGCGGCACGCCGGGCGAACTCCTCGGCGATCGCGACCTCGTCGTCGGTGTACGGCCCGGCGTTCGACCGGTAGAGGGTGATCGCGCCGAACGGCTGGGCGCCGAGGACGAGGGGCGCCGTGAGGGCGTGGCGCGTCGACGTCCGCGCCCCTCCCCGGCCATTGCCGGCGGCGGTCCGCTCCGCACGCTCGTCGGCGAGGTCGTACCGGATCGTGTTCGACTCACGGATCGCGCGACGCGTCGGATGCTCGTCGTCGTCGAGCGGATGGTCGGATTTGAGCGCTTCGGCCTCCTCGGCCGTCCCGACGGGCAGGTTCGCGACTCGCCGGAATCCGCCGTCGGGCGTGACGACGTCGAGGATGGCGCCGTCGGCGAGGATGGGGATCGCGAGGGCCGCCGCCGTCCGCAGCGTGACGTCGAGGTCGAGCGACTCGGCCAGGGTCCGGCTCGCGTCGGCGAGGAAGTCGAGGTGGGCGCGGGTCAGGCGTTCGCGCGCGGCCAGCCGGGAGCGGTCGATGACCCCGGCCGACAGGTCGGCGAGCGCGAGCAGGAAGCCCCGATCGCTCGGCGCGAACGGGCCCTCGAACGGGAACGAGAGGTAGAGCGTCCCGAGATGCGCGTCACCGACCCACAGCGGCAGCGACGCGACGGCCCCCTCGCCCGTCCGGAACGCCGCGAGCTCCGGCAGCTGGGCGGCGACCTCGGCCGCGGATGCGAAGAACAAGGGCTCGTCGATCGTGGCCGCGGCCCGGACCGGGTCGCGAAGATCGTCCGGGACGTCGTCGATCCGGCCCGCATCGCTGCCCGTGGCCACGATCGAGTCCAGCTGACCCGCCTCGTCGAGCAGGAGCGCCGCTGCGCGCAGCGCCCCGAGAGCCGACGTCGTGTGGTCGAGCACGGCCCTGGCGGCGTCGACGGGTGCCAGGTCCGACGAGATGCGCGCCGTCACGCGCTGCAGGTCGAGGACGGCGTCCGCCGGGAAGCGCGAGGTTTCGGTGACCAGGGGCTGACTCCTCGAGGAACGACGGCCGGGGCAAGCGCGAGGTTGGCGAGAGCCCGCAACCTGAGTTTCGATGAATGAGCCGCGATCGTGTCTTGCAAGTTCATCGCACTCACCGCCCACGCGGGGTCGCGCGCCGTCACGAGCGCCGCCGGCGCCAGGTCATGGCCGTCCTCCGATGCCATTCGCAGCATGAGGGCGGGCGGGGGGTGGGCCGATCTTGGGTCGGACTTGCGCGCGGCGCACATAAGCGACCGGTTGGAGCCGTCCCGCGGCCGTCTCGTGCGTCCCGCGCAAAGACCCGACTCGCAGGGGTCCGATCCCGTCGTTTTGTTGCGCCGGGGGCACATTCAGGGCCGACGCTGGCTCCTTGTGTGCCCGGCGCGCACGGCCGGTCGCGAGGACCCGGCGTGTCGTCGAGCCTCCCTCCCTTCGATGCGTCTCGCCGCATAACACCGCCGGATCGGATGCGCCGACGCGCATCGAGCCCCGGGGTCGCCGCCCCCGAGCGGCCGACGCGCGATCCCACAACACCTCGGGCGACCACTCCCGCTCGAACCGAACGGATGTACGATTAGCCGCGCGCCAGGACGCGCCATCCACCGCTCGTCCACATCGATCCGCCGGCCGTCCACAGCGACCGCCCGAGATGTCCACGAGCCCGTCCACCATGGCGTCGGGGCAGACGGCGCCGGTCGCAACATCTTGCGGTCGGCCTCGCACCGCCACCACTACATGTTGTGGTTTTGACCTTGACTGACGCCTCCTGCCGTCGTATCGTTCGAGGTCACCGGATCGACCCGTGCAGGCCCTCAGCCACCTCACCGCGCTCGGCAAACGCGGCCCACGAGCGGCATCGGACAGCCCGGCGATCGGGGGACCAGGCGAAACGTCGCAGCTACAGCAGAGCCCAGCCGCGACGGTTGCAGTGAGGAGAGGGCAGATGGCCCGAGTCGCCAGCGAGATCGTCTCCACGGATGCCCAGGCCGGGAAGGGCGCCAGCACCGGCCGCCGGGCGACCGCCGCAACGGCGCGGACGAAGACCCGCCGCCTCGGCCCCGACCCCGAGACTCTCGGCGGCCCCTACGGCGCCTCATTCACCGGCACGGGCGTTCGCGGCCTGACGTTCGAGCGGCGCTGGACGCGCCCCGGCGTCCACCCCTACGACGAGCTCGAGTGGGAGCTTCGGACCGCCTCCATCGCCAGCGAGACCGGCAAGACCGTCTTCGAGCAGAAGGACGTCGAGGTTCCGAAGAGCTGGAGCCAGCTGGCCACGAACGTCGTCGTCAGCAAGTACTTCCGCGGCCACGTCGGGACGCCGGAGCGGGAGCGGAGCGTTCGCCAGCTCATCGACCGCGTCGTCAACACGATCAGCGCCTGGGCCGAGACCCAGCACTACTTCGCGACGGACGAGGACCTCGCCGCGTTCAAGGCGGAGCTGACCCACCTCCTCGTCAACCAGAAGATGGCCTTCAACTCGCCGGTCTGGTTCAACGTCGGCATCGAGCCGCGGCCGCAGTGCAGCGCGTGCTTCATCAACTCGGTCCAGGACAACATGGGCTCGATCATGGACCTCGCCAAGACCGAGGCCATGCTCTTCAAGTTCGGCTCGGGCGCGGGCTCCAACCTCTCGAGCATCCGCTCGAGCAGGGAGCGGATGTCGGGCGGCGGGATCGCCTCAGGCCCCGTCTCCTTCATGAAGGGCTACGACGCGTTCGCCGGCGTCATCAAGTCGGGCGGCAAGACCCGGCGCGCGGCGAAGATGGTGATCCTCAACACGGACCACCCCGACATCCTCGACTTCGTCGATTCGAAGCTCAACGAGGAGAAGAAGGCCTGGGCCCTCATCGAGCAGGGCTACGACCCGTCGTTCACCGGCGAGGCCTATGCGAGCGTCTTCTTCCAGAACGCGAACCACAGCGTCCGGGTCACCGATGACTTCATGAAGGCGGTCGTCAACGACGGCGACTGGACGACCCGTGCGGTCACCACCGGCGAGCCGGTCGAGACCCTCAAGGCCCGCGAGATCTGGCGCCGGATGGCCGACGCGGCCTGGGTCTGCGGCGACCCGGGCGTCCAGTACGACACGACGATCAACGACTGGAACCCGGTCAGCAACTCGGACCGGCAGTACGCCACGAACCCGTGCTCGGAGTTCAGCTTCCTCAACGACACGAGCTGCAACCTCGCCTCGGTCAACCTCATGAAGTTCGTCGGCGAGGACGGCGAGTTCGACGTCGAGGCCTACGAGTTCGCCTGCAAGGTGACGATCACCGC
>DASXWX010000158.1:0-6962 GCA_036503395.1 Candidatus Limnocylindrales bacterium | reverse complement strand
GATCCGTGTGCCGGTCCCGCTGTCGTCCGGGGCGGCATGGGGACGGGGCGGCGGCCACCGACCGCCGCCGGGCAGGTGGCGGACGATCCGCTCGCCGATCCAGGCATCCCCGCTGGCGAGGGCGTATTCGCGGGCCGGTCGGCGGAGCCGAAGCGTCGGGCCGAGCTCCTCCAGCTCGTCCACGCCCACCGCCCGCTCCCAGCGGCCGGCGAGCAGGCGATGAAGGCCATGGCGAAGGCGCGCGTGCACGCGGCCGGCGAGCGCCTCCGGCCCGACGGCAAGTGCCGCGACCCGCGGCCGTTCCCCGTCGAGCACGATGACGTCCGCGACCCGCCCGATCCGGAGCCGGTCCGACGACTCGAGCTGGCCGTCGATGACGTCGCGCATCAGCAGCGCCCGCTCGACGAGCGAGCGATCGGTGCGCTCGTTCAGGCGCTCAGTCGTTCCCGTGGTCATCCGCCGCCGCTCAGGAACAGGAGCGGGACCGAGACGACTGCGACGGCGAAGGCGAGGACGAGGACGCCGCCCGTCGCCACGTTCATCAGCATCCCGTTGCGCTCCTCGCGGGCGTAGTCGGGATCGTTCATGAGGACGAGGAAGGGGGCCAGCGACAGCGGCAGGAAGAGGGCGACCGCGACCGACCCGAGCAGTGCGAGCTGAAGCGGGTCGCCGACGAGGAACGCGAGGCCGAGGGCGACGACGAGGAACACCGTCAGGACGAGGTTGAACCGGGGCGCCTCGACGGGCGGCTTCTCCTCGCCCCACTCCCAGCCGAAGCCCTGCGATACCTCGTAGCCGATCGCGAGCACGACCTCGAGGCCCGCGCCCAGGCAGCACGCGACGAGGACGATCGCGAACAGGATCCCGCCGACCTGGCCGAAGGCCGCCGCGAGGGTGAGCCCGATCTCGGGCAGGCTGCCGACCTTGACCCCGGCCGGCCCGAGGACGAGCGCGCAGACCGCGACGAGCCCGATCGACGTCGTCATCCCGAAGCCCATCCCGAGGACGGACGCCACCCGGTTTGTCACGAGCGTCCGCCGTGTCCAGCGCTCCTCGCGCGCGCCGGACGAGTAGAAGGTGACGAGGTAGGGCTGGATGGTCGCGCCCAGCATCGCCGCGACGAGGAAGAGGTACGAGGCCAGCTCGCCCTGGCCGATCCTGGGCTTCACGAACGTGTCGAGGAGCTCCGGCGATCCGCGGTCGGCGAGGACTGGGATCGCGACGACGAACGACAGGGCGACGAGGCCGAGCAGCGACGGGCCGTTCTCGATGAGCCCGAATGGCGCCCGCCAGGCGAACGCCCAGACGACGAGGAAGGCGACGGGCAGGAGGACGCGCCAATCGTGGCCGATCAGGAGCCCGATCCCCGTGGCCACGCCGCCAAGATCGGCTCCGAGGAGCAGCGCGCTCGCGATCAGGTCGGCCGTGAGGGGCAGCAGCCAGAACGAGAAACCGAACCGCTCCCGGATGGCCGCCGCGTATGGCTTGCCCGAGACGGCCGCGAGGCGTCCGGCCGACTCGATGAGGACGACCACGGCGGCCGTCCCCAGCAGGACCGGCCAGAGCAGTCCGAGCCCGAACGACGCGCCCGCGCTCGACGAGGTCGAGATCGTCCCCGCGTCGAGGTACCCGCCGGTCGCGGTGAGGATGCCGAGCAGGATCGGCGCGACCTTGTTCACCTCGAAACCGCCACGTGATCAGCCATCCGCGAGCCTCGTGAGCGATTCGGCGACCGCACGCAGCCGCAGGACCTGGCCGGTCGCATCGCAGCCGTCGTCGAGGCACGGCGATCGAACGGCCGCCAGCGCCCCCTCGACACCGCTCGCCGATCGTTCGGCGGCGTCGGAGTCCGGCGCTCCCTCCGCGGAGCGGAGCTCGTCGGGCGCGCCGTCGAGCTGTGAGGCGATCACGCCGAGCGTCGCCGCCGCGTACTCCCGGGTGACGCTCCCGCTCCGGTGGTCGTCGATGGTCAGCGCCGCGGCCGAGAGCTCGCCGGCGATCGTGTCGGCCGCCCGGGCGAACGGCGTCTTCGTCGCGCCGGAGCAGCCCGCGACGAGCGCGCAGAGCGCGACGAGCCGGACGGCCGATCGGCCTCGCATCGCGCATGAGCGTAGGAACGGAACCCGAACGTCCCGTCCGGCAGTGGGCCGGGCCCGCTATCAAGTGCGTGTCGAGGCCTGTGCTACCGTCATGCCTCCCCCGTCACCACGAGCGATCCCGAGCGACCATGACCGAGCCGCGCACCCTCGTCGAGAAGATCTGGGACGACCACGTCGTCGCGTCCGAGCCAGGAGCTCCGGACGTCCTCGCGATCGACCTGCACCTCGTCCACGAGGTCACGTCACCGCAGGCGTTCACCGGCCTCCGTCAGCGCGGGCTCCGCGTCCGCCACCCCGAGCGCACCGTCGCCACGGCCGACCACTCGGTGCCGACGCACCCGCGGAGCCTGCCGATCCTCGACGCGATGGCCGCGGCCCAGGTCGCGCAGCTCGAGACGAACTGCCGCGAGTTCGGGGTCCCGCTCCACGGCCTCGGGTCGCCGCACCAGGGGATCGTCCACGTCATCGGGCCCGAGCTCGGCCTGACCCAACCCGGGATGACGATCGTCTGCGGCGACAGCCACACGAGTACGCACGGCGCGTTCGGCGCCCTCGCGTTCGGGATCGGCACCTCCGAGGTCGAGATGGTCCTCGCGACGCAGTGCCTGCTCCAGCGGCGGCCGCGGACGTTCGAGGTCCGGGTCGACGGCCGGCTCGCACCAGGCGTGAGCGCGAAGGACATCATCCTCGCCCTGATCGCCCGGATCGGCGTGGGCGGCGGCACCGGCCACGTCTTCGAATACGCGGGCGAGGCCATCCGCGGGCTGTCGATGGAGCAGCGGATGACGATCTGCAACATGTCGATCGAGGGCGGCGCCCGGGCCGGGCTCATCGCCCCCGACGAGACGACGTTCGCGTACGTCGAGGGTCGGCCGCATGCGCCGAAGGGCGCCGACTGGGAGCGCGCGCTCGACGCGTGGCGGGCCCTGCCGACCGACCCCGGGGCGACCTACGACCGCTCGATCGTCATCGACGCGAACGCCCTCGAGCCGATGGTCACGTACGGCACGAACCCGGGCATGGGGCTGCCGATCAGCGCACCCGTGCCCGACCCCGCGGCCGCGGCCGACGTCGGCAGCTCCCGGGCGCTCGCCCACGCCCTCGAGTACATGGACCTCCGGCCGGGCGAGCCGATCCTCGGCCGCAAGGTCGACGTGGTCTTCGTCGGCTCCTGCACGAACTGCCGCATCAGCGATCTGCGCCTCCCGGCCGCCGCGCTGCGCGGGCACCGCGTCGCGGACGGCGTCCGGATGATGGTCGTGCCGGGGTCCGAGGAGGTGAAGCGCCAGGCCGAGGCCGAGGGGCTCCACGAGATCTTCCGGGCCGCCGGCGCGGAGTGGCGCGAGGCCGGCTGCTCGATGTGCATCGCGATGAACGGCGACCAGCTGGCGCCTGGCCAGTACGCGGTCAGCACCTCGAACCGCAACTTCGAGGGTCGCCAGGGCAAGGGGGGCCGAACCTTCCTCGCCTCGCCGCTGACGGCTGCCGCGTCGGCGATCGCGGGTGCCGTCGCGGACCCGCGCCAGCTGGGCGGGATCGAGGCGACCGTCGGGGTCGGAGGCCGCTAGGTGGCGGCACCTCCGCGCGAGCCCTTCGGCCAGTTCAGCTCACGCGTCGTCCCCCTCCGGGCGGAGAACGTCGACACCGACCAGATCGTCCCGGCCCGGTTCCTCAAGGTCACCGACAAGGCCGGCCTCGCCGACGCGCTCTTCCGCGACTGGCGGTTCGAGGAGGACGGGTCGCTCAAGGACCCGCCGTTCGTCCTCGACGGCCCGGAGATGGCGGGCCGCCAGATCCTGCTCGCCGGGGACAACTTCGGCGCCGGGTCGTCGCGGGAGCACGCGCCGTGGGCGCTCGCGGCGTGGGGCATCAGGGCGATCGTCTCGACCGGCTTCGCCGACATCTTCCGCAACAACAGCCTCAAGAACGGCGTGCTCCCGATCGTCGTGGACCGCCCGACGCACGAGCGCCTGTTCGCGCTGCTCGAGTCGGACCCCGACGCCACCCTGACCGTCGACCTCTCCGAGCAGGGCGTGCTCCTGCCCGACGGCTCGACGATCGACTTCGACGTCGACCCGTTCGCGAAGCTGATGCTGCTCCGGGGCACGGACGAGCTCGGTTACCTTCTCGAGCGAACGCCCGAGATCGAGGCCTGGGAGGCCGATCACCCGGCCCGCGTCCATACCGTCCTCTGACGCGGCGGCTGCGCGCCGCTGACTCGATACTTCGCGGGTGAACCCGATCGACCTGCTCGCGATCGCCGTGCTCGCGCTCGGGATGTTTGCGGGTTTCCGGTCCGGCGCGCTGCCCCAGATCGGCGGGCTGATCGGGGCCGTCGCCGGCGGCGCGCTCGCGATCGCGGCACTGCCGTGGGCGCTCGACCTCCTCAAGGGCCTCGATCCCGCGACCCGGGCGATCGCCGTGCTCGGCGGACTTCTGCTGTGTGTTGCCCTCGGCGAGGCGATCGGGTCGGCCAGCGGCCGGGCGATCTCGCTCGGCCTCGGACGGGGCCTGCTCGGCGCCCTCGATCGCGTCGCGGGTGCGCTCGTCGGGCTCGCCCAGGCCATCCTCGTCGTGTGGCTCGCCGGCGGGCTCCTCGCAGACGCGCCGATCGCCCGCCTGTCGGAGGGCGCCCGCAGCTCGACCGCCGTCCAGGTCCTCGATGCCGTCCTGCCACCACCGATCACGATCGCAGCGAACCTGCGCCGCGCGCTCGACGCGACGGGCCTGCCGGATGTCTTCGTCGGCCTCGAGCCGGCGCCCGCATCGCCGGCCCCGCTTCCCGACGATCCGGAGGTCGCGGCGATCGCGGCAGCGGCCCAGGACGGCACCGTCCGCATCGCGAGCCCGGCATGCGGTTTCGAGCTGACCGGGAGCGGCATCGTCGTCGATCGCGGCTACGTCGTCACGAACGCCCACGTCGTCGCCGGCACCCACGGCTCGACCGTGACGACGACGACCAGCGGCGCCGCGGACGCGCGCGTCGTGCTGTTCGACCCCGAGCTCGACGTCGCGCTCCTCTACGCGCCCGGTCTCGCCGCCGACGCCCTCCGGTTCGCGAACGCCGATCCCGGCGAGGGGTCCGCGGGCGCCGTTCTCGGCTTCCCGGGCGGCGGCGACCTGAAGGTGACGCCGGCGGCGGTCTCGCGCGAGGTTCGTGCGGTCGGGCGCGACATCTACGACAGCGGCCAGGTCTCGCGCGACGTCCTCGAGCTCCACGCGACGGTCGAGCGCGGCGACAGCGGCGGCCCGTTCGTGCTGGCCGACGGGAGCGTCGGCGGCCTCGTCTTCGCCCAGTCCCGGACGTCGTCCGACGTCGGCTACGCGCTCTCGCCCGTGGCGGTCCGATCGCGGATCGCCGGCTCCATCGGACGAACGGGACCGGTCGACACGGGGCCGTGCACGACGTGAGCGCGAAGTGAGCACGGCGCGAGCAGACCTGCGGCGTCCCGTACGATCGCTCGCGTGACGACCGAGACCGACGCGGCGGGCGCCCTCGCCGCCATCGCCGACGACTACTGGCAGCAGTTCCTCACCGACGAGCCGGTCTACGCGACGTCGATCGGCCATCGGCGATACGACGACCGACTTCCGGACCGGTCGGCCGAGGCCGTCGCGGATCGGCGCCGACGGCTGTCCGAGCTGCGGGATCGCCTCACAGGTGTGGACGGCGCGGCTCTGGCGGAGGGCGATCGGGTCACGCTCGACGAGCTGACGGGCGCGATCGACCGCGACGACGCCGTGCTCGCTCTCGACCTCGACGCCTGGACCGTCGACCCGCTCGAGGGCGCCGCCATCGAGGCGCTCAACCTGCCGTCGCTTCAGCCCATCCGCACACCGAAAGAGGGTGAGGCGATGGTCCGGCGCTGGGAGGCGCTCGGGCCGTGGCTGGATCAGCACGTCGAGAACGTCCGCCGGGGTCTCGCCGATGGCCGCATCGCGGTCCGGACGCCGGTCCGCAAGACGATCGAGGTGATCGAGTCAGCGCTCGCCGCGCCCGCCGATACGTTCGCACTGCTCGAGCCCGCCCGCGAGCCCCACGACGACTGGCCCGGCGAGGCCGCCGCGAGGTTCGGGACCGAGCTCGGTGACGCCGTCGATCGGACGGTCCGGCCCGCGCTCGGCCGCCTTCGGGCGTTCCTCGTCGACGACGTCCTGCCCCGGGCCCGACCCGACGAGACGCCCGGGATCGGCGCGCTACCCGACGCCGCCGATGCCTATTCGACCCTCATCGCGTACCACACGTCGTTGCCGCTGACGGCGGAGGAGCTCCATCGGACCGGGCTCGACGAGATCGACCGCATCGATGGCGAGCTGACCGAGCTCGGGCGACGGGTCCTGGGCACGACGGACCGACACGAGGCGGTGGCGCGGCTGCGACACGATCCAGCGCTCCACTTCCGAACGCGCGACGAGGTCCGCGAGGCGGCCGAGGGCGCGCTCGCGCGCGCACAGGCGGCGATCCCCGAGTGGTTCGGCCGGCTGCCGCAGGCGCCCTGCGCGGTCGTGCCGATGCCGGCCCACGAGGAGGCGTTCTCGACGATCGCCTACTACCGGGAGCCGGCGACGGACGGGTCGCGCCCGGGGCAGTACTACATCAACACCTCCGAGCCGGAGACGCGGCCGCGCTACGAGGCCGAGGCGCTGGCCTTCCACGAGTCGGTCCCGGGCCATCACCTCCAGATCGCAATCGGCCAGGAGCTCGACGGCATCCCCGCCTTTCGCCGCCACCTCGGCCCGACCGCCTTCTTCGAGGGCTGGGGCCTCTACTCCGAGCGGCTGGCCGACGAGATGGGCCTCTACGGCGGCGATCTCGACCGGTTCGGGATCCTGTCGTTCGACGCCTGGCGGGCGTGCCGGCTC
>DASXWX010000157.1:0-6022 GCA_036503395.1 Candidatus Limnocylindrales bacterium | reverse complement strand
CCGCGGTCGGAGCGCCTTGACCGCAGCGGCGACGCCCGAGGCGAGGCCGCCGCCACCCACCGGGACGAGCACGAGCCCGAGATCGGGCACGTCCTCGGCGATCTCGAGACCAACCGTGCCCTGTCCGGCGATGATCCGGTCGTCGTCGTAGGGCGGGATGACCGACAGGCTGCGATCGGCGGCGAGTCGCTCGGCGACGAGTCGCCGCTCGTCGCTGGCCGGGCCCACCGTCACGATCTCCGCGCCGTCAGCTTCGACCCGGGCGCGCTTGATCGGCGGCGCGTTGTCGGGCATGACCACGACAGCGGGCACACCGAGGAGGCGGGCCGCCCGCGCGACGCCCTGGGCGTGGTTGCCCGACGAGTAGGTGATGACGCCGCGGCGGCGGTCGGCGGCGGCGAGGGCGACGATCGCCGCGAAGGCGCCGCGGATCTTGAACGCCCCGATCCCCTGGAGCGACTCGGCCTTGAGGAGGATCCGGGCCTCCGGTGGTCCGAGCGTGACGAGCGGCGTTCGGACGACGACGTCGCGGAGGACCATGGCAGCGGAGCGGATCGCATCGATCGAGACCAGCGGCGCGGCTTCGTCGACGGCGGCTGAGGCGTCCACACGGGAATCGTACGAGCATCGGTAAGTCGCCGATAAGCGGCAGCAAAGCGCGCTGGACGATGCTGTCGCCGACGGATGCGCGGCCCGGGCACCCGAGATGGGTCGACCGTCCCGATCGTCGCGGCCGAGGCCGCCGGAGGTGCCCGATGCGCTCGCTCGTCGAATCGCTGCTCGCCGTGGCGTTCGTGCTCGCGGTCGTCGTCTCGATCGCCCTGACGGGCGCGGTCGAGTTCGGTCATCGCTGGGTCTGATCGGCCTTCAGGTGCGCGTCAGGCACGCGCGTCGGTGCCGTCGTCCGACGAAAGCCGCTGGGCGAGGTAGACCGGGATGGCCGACAGCAGGATGACCACGACCGCGACGACGTTCACGATCGGCCGCTGGTTGGGCAGCTTGAGGTTCGACAGGATCCAGATCGGGAGCGTCTCCTGGGTCCCCGCCGTGAACGTCGTGACGATCACCTCGTCGAAGGAGAGGGCGAACGCGAGGAGGCCCCCGGCGAGGAGCGCCGTTGCCACCAGCGGCAGCGTGACGTGCCGGAACGTCTGGAATGCGTCGGCGCCGAGGTCCATCGACGCCTCCTCCATCGACGGCGACGAGCGACGGAGGCGAGCCAGCAGGTTGTTGTAGACGGTCACGACGCAGAACGTCGCGTGGCCGACGATGATCGTCCACGGGCTGAACGGCAGGCCGAACGTGTTGAAGCTCGCGTTGAGGGCCATTCCCGTGACGATCCCTGGGAGCGCGATCGGCAGGACGAGGACGAACGAGACGGTCTCCCGGCCGAAGAACCGGTAGCGATGGACCGCGAACGCGGCGAGGCTGCCGAGGGCGAGCGCGATCGCCGTCGCGCCAAGCCCTGCCTGGACCGAGAGGACGAGCGCGCCTCGGACATCGTCGTTCGCGAAGGCGACGCCGAACCAGTCGGTGGTCAGGTTGCGGATCGGCCACGTCTGGCTCCGGTCCGCGCTGAAGGCGTAGAGGCCGATGATGCCGATGGGCACGTAGAGGAACGCCAGCACCCCGATCGTGGCGAATCCCAGCAAACGGCGGCTCACTACAGCGCCTCGAACGCGCCGAGGCGCCTGGCCGCGAGGAGGTAGATCGCCATGACGATCACCGGAACGGTCGCGAACGCCGCCGCGAACGGAACGTCGCCGGCGACACCCTGGCTGTCGAAGACGACGTTGCCGATGAACTGGCTGTTCGAGACCAGCTTCGGGGTGATGTAGTCGCCGAGGGTCAGCGAGAACGTGAAGATCGAACCGGCGACCATGGCCGGCAGTACGAGCGGCAGGATCACCCGCCGGAACGTCATCGCCCCGCCGGCCCCGAGGTCCGCGGACGCCTCGAGGAGCGATCCGGGAATCCGCTCGAAGCCGGCGTAGAGGGGCAGGATCATGTACGGCAGCCAGATGTAGCTGAACACCAGCCACATACCGACGTCGGAGGGATAGAGCACCACGCCCGGGATCCCGAGCTGGCCGAACGCCCATTCGAGCGGACCGCCCTGGGCCAGGATGATCCGCCAGGCATAGACGCGGACGAGGTAGCTCGACCAGAGCGGCAGCAGCACGAGCATGAACAGGACAGCCCTGAGACGCCCCCGCGCGTGCCGGGCCGCGAAATAGGCGATCGGCAGTGCGAGGAGGATGTCGGTCACGGTCACCAACGCCGCGATCGCGATCGTCCGGAACGCCACGGTTCGGTAGACCTCGTCGGAGAGGAGCTGCTCGAAGTTCCGGAGCGTGAAGACGTGCCGAACGCTCGAGGTCAGGGGGTCGAGCGACCAGAACGCGGCGACGAACAGGACCGCCAGCGAGCCCAGATAGACGACTCCGAACCAGCCGACCGGCGGGGCGAGGAGCAGCAGCAGCTGGAGCGAGCGGTGGCGGTGAGCGAACGAGAGCGCGCGCCGGCCGACGCCGGCGCGCGCCCGAAGCGGTGCCGCGGTGCTTGCCATTCGAGGCCGTCAGGCGGAGGTCAGCCCTTGATCTCCGTCCACTTCGAGGTCCACGTCGTGTAGTCGACGCACGTCTGGCCGCGCTCGTCGCCGCAGTCGGCGAGCGGCGTCTTCCAGAAGGCGATCTGACCGTAGAACGACGGGTCGTTGACGCTGAACAGCGTGCAGAAGTCCTTGAAGGCGTACGGACCGTAGCCAGCGTCCAGGTACTTGCACGCCTTCGGGTTCGCCGGCGCCTCGCCGAAGTTCTCGGCCACCTGGGCCTGGACCTCCGGGGTGATCATCCAGGCCATCCACTTCAGCATGCAGTTCGGATGCTGCGCGTTCGAGGACATCATCCAGGTGTCGGCCCACCCGGTCATGCCCTCCTTCGGAACGACCGCCTCGACCGGCACGTCCTCGGCCTTGAGCGCGTTGACCTGGTAGGGCCAGGTCGTGCCGACGACCGTCGTCTTGTTCTTGAAGTTGTCGATCTCGTCCGAGAAGAGCGACCAGTACTTGCCTACCTTCGGGCGCTGGTCCTTGAGCAGCTCGACGGCCGCATCGAACTGCTGCTGGGTGAGCTCGTAGGGGTCGGTGATACCGAGCTCGGGCCGGGCCGACTTGAGGTAGAGGGCGGCGTCGCCGATGTAGATCGGGCTGTCGTAATCGGTGATCTTGCCCGCGTACGGCTTCGCGGCCGACGAGTCGAAGACCACGTCCCAGCTCGTCGGGGCGGGGTTGACGACGTCGGTCCGGTACATGAGCGAGTTGCCGCCCCAGCCGTGGGGAACGCCGTAATGCTTGCCGTCGACGACGTAGTGCGGCGCGTTCTGAAGGAACGAGGCCACGTCGCCGAAGCCCGGGATCTGGGTCGGATCGACGGCCGCCACGTCGCCGTGCGCAATGAGCCGTAGCGTCGCGTCGCCCGAGGCCGAGACGCCGTCGTACGCGCTGCCGCCGCCCTGGCGCATGAGCGTCACCATCTCGTCCGAGGTGTCGGCCTGCTTGGTGCTGACCTTGCAGCCGGTCGCGTCCTCGAACGGATGGACCCAGTCGTACGGCTTCTGGTTCGAGCCGTCCTCGGCGTAGCCGGCCCAGATGATGATGTTGAGCTGTCCCTCGCCGGCACCGCCGACGGTGGAAAGGTCGAGCGCCGGCTTGAGCGGCGAGATCGTCCCGTAGCCCCCTCCCGTCAGCGACGCGGCCGCCGACGCGGACGGGCTCGGCGCGACGCTCGCCGACGCGGCGACGCTCGCGGGGGCGCTGGCGGCGGCGCTCGACGGTGCCGACGACGGCTCGGTCGATGCCGGAGTGCCGGTGCATCCCGCCGCGATGGTCGCGACCACGGCGATCGCGGCGGCCTGGCGACGTGCCCTCATGCTCCACCTCCTGTCCCTGCCCGATCGTCGATCGGAAAGTTGTGCTCCCGTTTCCAGATGAGCCGGACGGGCTGCCCGGCCCGCGCGAGTGCCTCGGCCGAGGTCGAGGCGAGGTTCTGCTGGGTGACGACCAGCTCCGCGCCGGCATCGAGCGCGACGACGAATCGCGTCTCCGGACCGACGTAGACCACGTCCCGGATCCGTCCAGTCGCCGTCGAATCGTCGGCTGCCGGATCCACGTCGGGCTCGACGAGGCGGATCTTCTCCGGTCGGACCGTATACGTGCCGTCGTGTCCCACGATCCGGCGTGCGACGTCGCCGGTGAGCAGATTCGACGTCCCGACGAAGCCGGCGACGAACCGCGTCGCCGGTCGCTCGTAGACGTCCGCGGGCGCCCCGACCTGCTCGATCCGGCCCTGGCTGAAGACCGCGATCCGGTCGCTCATCGTCAGCGCCTCGGCCTGGTCGTGGGTGACGTAGACGAACGTGATCCCGACCTCGTGCTGGATCGCCTTGAGCTCGATCTGCATCTCCTCGCGGAGCTTGAGGTCGAGCGCCCCGAGGGGCTCATCGAGCAGGAGGACACGGGGTCGGTTGACGAGCGCACGGGCGAGTGCGACGCGTTGGCGCTGGCCGCCCGACAGCTGTCCCGGACGGCGGGGCTCGTAGCCCTCGAGGCGAACCATCCGCAGCGCGCCCGCAACCCGGTCCGCGCGTTCGGCCCGCGGCGTCCGCCGGATCATCAGGCCGTAGGCGACGTTGTCACCGACCGACATGTGCGGGAAGAGCGCGTAGTCCTGGAACACGGTGTTGACGTCGCGCTCGTACGGCGCGCGGTCCGTCACGTCCTCACCGTGGAGGAGTACCCGGCCGCTCGTCGGGCGCTCGAAGCCGGCGATCATTCGCAGGGTCGTCGTCTTGCCCGACCCCGACGGCCCGAGCATCGAGAAGAACTCGCCGTCATGGACCTCGAGGTCGATCCCGGACACCGCGACGACGTCGCCGTACCGCTTGGTGACGCCCCCGAGGTGGACCGCCGGCGCGCCCGGGACGGGCGCCGTCTCGGACCGAACGGCGGGCGCTACGGACACACGATCCCCTCTCTGCGACGACACGACCGACGGCTCGGGCCGGGCTGCGGCACTCTCGCGTCCCCCGATCGGCCGTGTCAAGCCCTGACCGCGCACGGTGATACGCTCTGAACACGAGGCGCGGCCCCCTTGCTGCGGCAGCCCGCCCGCCCCGGAGGAGACGTCCCGAAGATGGCCTACGTGATCGCGGAGCCCTGCATCGACGTGCTCGACCTGTCGTGCGTCGCGGTCTGTCCGGTCGACTGCATCCATCACGAGGAGGGCGTCGACCGGAAGCTCTACATCGACCCGAACGAATGCATCGACTGCGGGGCCTGCGAGCCGGAGTGTCCGGTGAATGCGATCTTCCCGGAGGAGTCGCTGCCGCCCGAATGGGCGCAGTACACGCAGATCGACGCCGAGTGGTTCTCCGACAAGGACGCCGCCCGCAAGGCGGTCGACGAGCTCAAATCCTCGGGCTGATCGCGTCGCGGCGCTCCGCCTCAGACCTCGGAGGGCGAGAGGTGGCTCGCCGCTGAGGGTGCCAATCTCTCCTCCGTGAGGATCGTCTCGCTCCTGCCGTCGGCCACCGAGATCGTCTTCGCCCTCGGGCTCGGCGACCAGCTCGTCGGCGTCACGCACGAATGCGACTGGCCGCCGGAGGCGGCGACGAAGCCGGCCGTCACGCGGGCCACGAACGATCTCGCGACGGCCTCGAGTCGACGGATCCACGACCTCGTCCGCGACGCCGTCCACGGCGGGTCGTCGCTCTACGCCCTCGACGAGGCGCTCCTCGCCGACCTTCGGCCCGACCTGATCATCACCCAGGAGCTGTGCGCGGTCTGTGCCGTCAGCTACCGCCGCGTCAGCGATGCCGTCCGTGCCATCGACGCGCCGACGCAGGTCGTCTCGCTCGAGCCGTCGAGCATCGAGGGCATCTTCAATACGATCACGACGGTCGGCGCGCTCACCGGGGTCGAGAACCGGGCCGTTCGTCTCGTCGGCCGTCTCCGGAGCCGTCT
>DASXWX010000156.1:0-5961 GCA_036503395.1 Candidatus Limnocylindrales bacterium | reverse complement strand
CGATCGGGCTGCTAGCATCCGAGCGCGAGCGCCGGTTCGGCGAGACTGCGCTGACGTTCTACCGGCGTCGGGCGCCAGAGCCGGGTCGGACCGAGGATCGAGGGGACGCCAGATGACGGTCGCCGTCTACCCGGGGTCGTTCGACCCGATCACGCTCGGCCACGTCGACGTCATCGAGCGAGCGACCCGCGTGTTCGACCACCTCGTCGTCGGCGTCCTGGTCAACCCCCGCAAGGAGCCGCTCCTCGACACCGACCGGCGCGTCGAGATCGTCCGCGCCGCGCTCGCGGGTCGAGAAGCGGCCGCTCGGGTGGCGGTCGAGGCGTTCGAGGGACTCACCGTCGAGTTCGCCCGGGCCGTCGGCGCTCGCTGGGTCGTCCGGGGGCTACGGGCGATCTCGGACTTCGAGCTCGAGCTCCAGCTGGCCCAGACGAACCGGGTCCTCGCGCCCGAGATCGACGCCGTCTTCTTCATGACCGCTCTCGAGCTCGGCTATGTCAGCTCGAGCCTGGCACGGGAGATCGCCGCGTTCGGCGGCGACGTGTCGGCGCTCGTCCCGGAACCGGCCGCGGCGGCCCTCCGGGAGCGTTTCGGGGCGTCCGGCACCGTGCGATAATCCGCGCGACCCGGCGCGGCGGCATCGGAGGGCGGACCGATCGACATCATCTTCCTCGTCGAGCGCCTCGAGTCGCTCCTCGCGAACGGCAAGAAGCTGCCGTTGACGAACAACGTCGTCGTCGATCAGAACGCCGCGCTCGGCCTCGTCGACGAGCTCCGCGCCGCCGTGCCCGAGGAGGTCCGCGCGGCGAAGCGGATCAACTCCGAGGGCGAACGGATCCTCGACAAGGCCCAGGAGGAGGCGGAGCGGATCATCGCCCGTGCCCAGGAGCAGGCGGCGTTCCTCATCGCCGAGCGAGGCCTCACCCAGGCGGCCGACGAGGAGAGCCGCCGGATCATCGAGCGCGCCGAGCGTGACGCCGCCGAGATCCGGCGCGGCGCCGACGAGTACGCGGTCAACGTCCTCGTGGGTCTCGAGGGTGACCTCGTCAAGACGCTGTCGAGCGTCAAGAAGGGGATCGAGATGCTCGACGAGCGGCGGGCGGAGCTCTCGACCAACGGCGCGGCCGGACTGGACGCGGCCATGGACAGGGACCGTGACGACCGCGACGCCGCCGCGAAGCCGCGCGGGATCCGCAACGGGCACGCTCGTGACGTCGACGAGGCGGAGGAGACCTCGCAGCCGGCAACGCTGTGAGCGCCTGATGTCCACGCGTCCCTCGCGTCCCGCGCCCGACGTCGCGATCCCGTCACGGGCGGCCGCCGACGCCCTCACCATTCCCGTCGCCGGCCTCCTGGCCGAGCCGGCGGGAACGGTTCGCGACGAGGAGATCCGGCCGGTCTGGGTGGACGCCGGCGAGGAGACCGCGCTCTCCGAGCCGATCTCCGGGACGGTCCGGCTGGCACGGACCAACCGCGGCCTCCTCGTCGACGCCAGCCTGAGGACGGCCCTCGCGACCGAATGCAGCCGCTGCCTGCGCGACATCGTCATCCCGCTCGACCTCCGGATCGAGGAGGAGGCGCTGCCCTCGGTCGAGCTCACGACGGGGCTGCCCGTCGACACGGCGACCGAGCCCGACGTCGTCCGGCTGACCGATGCCCACGAGCTCGAGCTGCTGCCGCTCGTCCGCGACGCGATCTGGCTCGCGCAGCCGATCGCCCCGGTCTGCCGCGAGGACTGTCCGGGGCTGTGCGTCGAGTGCGGCCAGCCGCTGGACGAGGGCGATCACGACCACGGGGCTCCGGAGATCGATCCCCGGTTCGAGGCCCTGCGCGGGTTCACGGTCGACGCCGACGCCGATCCCGAATAGACTCCGCACTCGGTGCCCGGCGCGCTCCCGCGCGGCGCCGTTCCCGAGAACGACTGACGGCCCGGTTCGGGCCGGATCGACGACCCGGCTCGAAAGGAGTCCAGCCCGATGGGTGTCCCGAAGCGGAAGGTGTCGCATGCCCGCCAGGGCGAGCGCCGAAGCCACCTGGCGATCACGCTGCCTCGCCTCGAGGAGTGCCCGCACTGCCACGAGCCGAAGCTGCCGCACCACGCCTGTCCGAACTGCGGGTACTACAAGGGCCGCCCGGCCGTCGAGCTGAAGACGAAGTCGGACGACTCGGCCGCCTCGTAGGCACCGAATGGCCGCCGAGGTGACGGAGGCCCCCGACCGACCCGTCGCCGTCGCCGTCGACGTCATGGGCAGCGACCATGGGCCCGAGGAGGTCGTGCCGGGCGCGATCGCCCACGCTGTCTCGCACCCCGCGGATCGGCTCCTGCTCGTCGGGCGCCCGGAGGCGATCCTCGAGAACGCCAACGGGCCCCTGCCGTCCAACGTCGCCATCGTCGAGGCGACCGAGGTGATCGGGATGGACGAGCATCCTGCGCTGGCGATCCGCGAGAAGAAGAACGCCTCGATCCTCGTCGCCTGCGACCTCGTCCGGAAGGGCCGGGCCGAGACCGTCGTCACGGCTGGGCACACCGGCGCGGGGATGGCAGCCGCCGTCCTCCGGCTCGGGCGCGTGCCCGGCGTGGACCGGCCCGCCCTCGCGGTCCAGATGGTCACCGACACGGGTCCCTTCGTGTTCCTCGATATCGGCGCCAACCCCGACTCGACCGCCGAGAACCTCGTCCAGTACGCCCACATGGGCGCGATCTTCGCCGAGCACGTGCTCGGCGTGACCCGACCTCGGGTGGCGCTCCTCTCGATCGGCGAGGAGAAGGGCAAGGGCGATGCCCGGATCCAGCGGGCGACCGAGCTGCTCGACGCGACGGGGCTCAACTTCGTCGGCAACGTCGAGGGCAAGGACCTCGTCAGGCACATGGCCGACGTCGTCGTCTGCGACGCCGTCGTCGGCAACGTCACGATCAAGTTCTTCGAGGGGCTGTCGGGGTTCATCTTCGACCTGCTCCGGGCCGAGCTCCGACGGCCGCCCCGCGGCCCGCTCGCCTACGCCCTCCTCAAGCCCGGTCTCGACCGGATCCGCTCGGTCTTCGACTACGAGCGGGTCGGCGGCTCGCCGCTCCTCGGTGTCCGCGGCAACGTCGTCATCACCCACGGCCGCGCCCGGCGACGGATGATCACGTTCGCCGTCGGGGTCGGGGCCGATGCTGCCCGCGCCCGCGTCCCGCAGCTGATCGCCGAGCGACTCGCGGCGGCCGCGGTCGTGCCCGACCTGCCGGCGGTGACGTCGACCGACGCGGTCGGGGCGTGAGCGGCACGCCGCGCGGCCGACGGCGCGCGGCGACCTCGGACGAGGTTCGTGCCCGGCGCGCGGGACGGCGTCTCGCGCTCGCGGCACTATTCGAAGCCGAGTTCGGCCAGCGAACCCCCGGCGCCGTCCTGGAGCGCCAGCTCGCCGAGACCGAGTCCGACCCGACCGCCGGGGCGCTGGGCCACGAGAGCGGGTCCGCGGTTGTTGCCGAGCGCGACCGAATCGACGCCCTGATCGAGCGTGTCGCCCCCCAATATCCGGTCGTCCAGCTGGCCCGGATGGACCGCGCGATCCTCCGTGGCGCGATCGGCGAGGTGTTACACTCCGCGACGCCGACCCGGGTGGCGATCGCCGAATGGGTCGAGCTGGCCCGGATCTACAGTGGAGACCCGATGCGCCGCCTCGTGAACGGCGTTCTCGGGCGGATCGCAGCCGAGGCGGGCGGGACGTCGCGGCCCGGAGGGGCCGTCGATCGTGCCGCCGAAACGTCCGACCATCCCGGCGCAGCCTAACCGTTCGGCATCCTCGAGGAGGGAGCAGTGTCCACCACTTACGATCGGCTCAAGAAGATCGTCGTCGAGCAGCTCGGTGTCGACGAGACCGAGGTGACGCCCGAGGCGTCCTTCGTCGACGACCTGAACGCGGACTCGCTCGACCTCGTCGAGCTGATCATGAGCCTCGAGGAGGAGTTCGGGACCGAGATCTCGGACGAGGACGCCGAGAAGATCCGAACCGTTCAGGACGCCGTCGACTACATCGACGAGCACGCCTCCTAGCGGCCCGCGGGACGACGCCGGGGGGCCGTCCGGGTCCGGACTCGTGTCGGCGGTCGCCGACCTCGCCGCGGGGATCGGACTCGAGGTCCGGGACCCGAAGCTGCTTGCGCTCGCGCTGGTCCACAGCAGTTATCTCCATGAGCATCCGGACGCGGTCGCCGGCCACAACGAGCGACTCGAGTTCCTCGGCGACTCCGTCGTGAACCTCGCGATCTCCGAGGCCGTCTACAGCCGTCACCCCGACGACGACGAGGGGATCCTGTCGGCTCGGCGGGCTGCGATCGTCAGCACGGTCGGGCTCGCCCGGCTCGCCCACCGGATCGACCTCGGCCGTCGCCTGCTGCTTGGCGAGGGCGAGGCCCAGCGCGGCGGCCGTCGCCGACCGTCGCTCCTCGCCTCGGCCTTCGAGGCCGTCTGCGGCGCGATCTATCTCGACCTCGGCTATGGCCCGACCCGGGAGTGGCTGCTCCGGCTGGCGACGCCCGAGCTCGAGGCCGACCCACCGCCGACCGCTCTCAAGAGCCCGAAGAGCCGACTTCAGGAGTACACCCAGCGTCGGAGCGGGACGCGCCCCTCCTACCGCGTCCTGGATGCGACCGGTCCGGATCACGAGAAGACGTTCCGGGTCGAGGTGATCGTGGAGGGCGACGTGCTGGGGTCGGGTGAGGGTCCCTCCCGGCGGATCGCGGAGACGGCCGCAGCCGCCGAGGCCCTCGACCGTCTGCGGCGCACCCGCCGGCCGTCCGAGGAGCCGACCAGGTGACCGCAGACGCGCGGTTGCGCGGCCTCCGGCTCCATGGGTTCAAGTCGTTCGCCGAGCGAACGGTTCTCGAGTTCGGGCCCGGGATCAGTGTCGTCGTCGGCCCGAACGGCTCGGGCAAGAGCAACCTGGCCGATGGTCTCCGCTGGGCGCTCGGTGAGCAGGGCCGTTCGCTCCGAATCCGGCGCTCGGAGGACGTCATCTGGGCTGGGTCGGAACGGCGGGCCGCGCAGGGGATGGCCGACGTGACCCTCCTGATCGACAACGCCGACCGCCTCCTGCCGGTCGACTATGCCGAGATCGAGCTCGGTCGGCGCCTGTATCGCTCCGGCGAGAACGAGTACCTGCTCAACCGGCAGCGCGTCCGGCTGCGCGACCTCGTGGACCTCCTCGACGCAGCCCACCTCGCCGACAACGCGTTCCTGTTCATCGGCCAGGGCATGGTGGACCAGGCGCTGGCGCTTCGGCCCGAGGAGCGCCGGCCGCTCTTCGAGGAGGTCGCGGGCGTCCGCCGCCACGAGCGTCGGCGCAGGCGGGCAGAGGAGCAGCTCGCCGAATCGGAGGCGAACCTCGCCCGTGTCGACGACATCGTCGCCGAGCTCCGGCCGCAGGCCCGCCGGCTGGCGGCGCAGGCCGAGCAACAGGCCTCGCGCGAGACCGCCGGCGAGGAGCTGGCCGGGGCGATCGTCGCGAATGCCCACGCACGCTGGCACGAGGCGGCCACCCGGGCTTCGGCGGCGGCCGACCGACGGGCGACGGCCGAGCGTGCCGCGGAGACGGCCGGGAAGCGCCTGGAGGGGGCCGAATCCGCGGCCTCCGCGATCGCGCTCGAGCTCGAGGCACGGGCCGGCGGGACCGCTGACCGGGAGGGTGCCCATGACGCGGCCCGCACCGCCCTCGAGGCGCTCCGCCTCGAGCACGCCCGGCTCGTTGCCACCTGCGGCGCGATCGACCGCGATCGGGAACGGTTGGTGGCCGAGCGCGAGCGGGCGCTCGCCGACGCGCTCGCGGAGCGGCGCGGCCTCGCCCTGCCGGTTCCCGAGCGGGACCTCGAGGCAGAGGCCGCGCTCGGGGAGGCGGAACGGGGTCTCGCCGAGGCCCTGGCCGAGCTCGGGGCGCTCCGCGCGGCTGCCCGCGCCGGTGACGAGCAGCGAGCGGCCGTTC
>DASXWX010000155.1:0-6384 GCA_036503395.1 Candidatus Limnocylindrales bacterium | reverse complement strand
CAGGATCGCGGAGTCGATCGCGGCGTGTTGAGGGAGGCGTGCGTCGAGCCCTGTGGTCGCGACAGGGATCGAGGAGCACCCGAGCGACCCCGGGCAGCCGATCCGATCCCCAATAACGATCCCGTCGATCGTCGTCCCGGTTGGGCTCGATGAGCAGGCGGCCAGCAGGAACATCGCGACAACCGCGAGGATCAGGGTTCGACGGCTCACGTGGTGATGAGGAGCCTTCCGCCGAACGCCACGATCGCGACCACGATGATGCCGACGGCGATGACGACCCCCGTCCCTCGAGGAAACGTCATTACCGGACCTCCCGGGTGGCGCTCACTTAGGGGACGGGGTCACGAGTGCGTAGTCGCAGAAGCTGGGCGGCGGGACGCGGCGGACCCGTCAACTACCCGCAGCGCGAGCACGACGACGATGAAGCACGAGGCGCCGGCCCCGGGGTGTACCCGGGCTGCGGGATGCCACCCGAGACAGAACACTTCGCGCGGGACGACGACTGCCCTGACCGCGAGGATCCCGAGCAGGAGCACGAGGACAGCAGCGATCGCGACGAAAGCTGTCACGCGCGTCCCTGTCATGGCCGATAGGGCTCGGGGCACGCGACGACCGAGGGGGCCGGCGAAACGGGGCATGAGCGGGCGACCGTCGGCCGCTCATACATCGCGCGTGTCACGTACAGCAGCCCGCCCACGACGAGGGCGATCGCGACGATCGCGACGACGGCCCTCATGCCCGGATGGTCATTAGGAATGGAGTTCGTCCGTGCAGTCGTAGATCCGGCTCGGCGACGACCCCGGAGACGGCAAGCCGGCGCTGCTCACGCAGTCCCGCCTTGAGGGGCCGGACGGCAGGAGCACGACGGCGCCGATGAACAGCAGCAGGGCGACGGTTAGGACAGCGACGACGGTGGCGACGTCCCTCATGCCCCCGCACGATACGAGTCGCGTCAATGGCGCACGAGAGGCCCCAACGTCCAGCGCGGGGTAGGACTGAGCGTTATCGCTCTCCGGGGGTGTTCGTCACTCCCGTACGCGCGGCCCCGGCCCAAGCCCACTACGGCTCGAGCCAGCTGCATGGCTGCGACGTCGGGTGCGGCGTGTATCCCGGAAGCGGGATGCCCGCCGTCGGCGTAGCAGGTCCGCTCCCACTGACCGCCCTGTCGGATGAACGCGGCGCCGAGGATGCCGAGCATGAGAACGAGGACCGCGGCGATCGTTATCGCACCCCTCATGAGTGCGGACGATACGAGCCGCGTCAACGGAGACTGGTGGCTCCAGCGTCCCGCGTCGAATGGGACTGGAGGCGAGACCTCTCCGACGGAAACGACGCGTTGGCCCGGTGTGTCGGCCCGTCATCCCACGCTCTGCGAGCGAATTGCAACCAGACGGCCGGTTGAGGGCGCCGCGTGGATCGTCACGCGAGCGTGACCATCGGGCGAAACCGAAGAGGGATGAGGCTCGGCGCAAACGAGGAAGGAGGCGCCGAGCCTCGTCATTTCAGGAGGGCGGAAGTGGACGCAGCGGGTCGGACCGGCGCTCCAACGGCTTCCGGAATGGACCGGACGGAGCGCCGATGAGCGCGAACGGCCGGTTGGCGCGTCTCGCCCGCTTCCTGGCGCGCATCCACCTTCGGCGCGATGGGCTGCGCGCGGGCTCCCACGAGGACCGCGTCCTCGAGCTCGTCGAGGATGAGGCCGCGACCGAGCTGCGGCGCGAGATCGAGCGAGTCGAGGCGATCGCAGCCCCGCGAATGACCGCGGGCGACCTGCGCGTCGAACGCGACGCGTCGAACTGAGCCTCAGCCGGTCGGCGTTCCCCTCCCGGTATCGTCGACCTTCGCGGGCGGTCCACCGAGCGCGCGTTCCGCACGGCCGAAGGCGTCATCGATGCCGCCGCCCGCGCCCACCGGGGCCACGGCGAGGCGCAGCGCAAGCGATCCCGATCCCGACCGGTCGGCACGATCCGACCACTGGTCGCGGATCCGCTCGACCACCCGCTCGGCCTGGCGGGACCGGGTCTCCGGAAGGAGGACGTAGAGCCGGCCCGGGCCGACGCGGGCGACGCGATCGGTCTCGCGCAGCATCCCCGTGGCCGCCTCGATGAGCCACCACGTGCCACGATCCACGTCGCGTGCCGCCGTTCCGTTGGCCGAGGTCGAGTCCACGGCGAGCACGGCCACCGCGGCCGGACGCCGATAGCGCCGGATCCGGTCGTCCTCGCGATGCGCGGCCTCGATGAAGGCCAGCCGCGAGTCGAGGCCACCGAAGACGGTTCGTGCCGCCGCGCGGCCGCGACCTCGCTCCTCGAGATGGTCGTCCGCCTCGGGCTTCGGGTGGCGGCCGAGCAGCGCATCGATGGTCTCGACGGCCCGGTGATCGTCGTGTTCGGGGAGCGCGAAGCGACGGGGCCGCTTCGACTTGGGAGCGTCGGTCATTCGCCGCGTTCGAGTCTACCCACGACACCGTTTGGCCGATGTCCCCGCCGTCGTGGGCGCCGGATCGGCGAACCGTTCGACCTCGCTACCAGTCGTCTCCGGCATCGACGGCTCGGGTGGTCGTGTGCGCGGCGACCCCGACCGCGATCGCGACCAGCCCTGTGCTCGCGTAGAGGAGCACGTCGACGAGCGTCGCCCGCGGGACGAGCACGCCCGCGACGGACGGATCGAGCAGGAGCATGCCGACGATTCCGATCTCGATCGCTCCGAGGGCGATCAGGCCATTCCAGCTTCGCTGGTCGATCCGGGCGAACGAGGCGGCGAGCGCGAACGCACCGCAACGTTCGCAAGGTCGAGCAGGGGGCTGGCCCCGAACAGCCCGTGCTCGCCGACGAGCGGGTTGTCCACGAGCCCGAGCGCGCCGAGCCCCGTCAGGATGAGTCCGATGAGCGCGGCGATCCCCCGCGCGACGTCCCTCGCCACCGCGATCCTCCGCGTCGACGCTTTGATGATCGGGTGCGGAGGTGTCGCGACGGCTGCGCTCGACGGTCGCCTCGTTACGCCCGCGGCGCAAGTGCGATCCGGGACGCCGCGGTGAAGGACTCGAACCTCCGAACCTCAGCCCGACGCGCGGGCTGCGCTCCAACCCACTGAGCTAACCGGCGACGTCCCGGGTCTGGGAGGGTAGCCCGCGTCGACCGAGGGCGCAGGTCGGCGATGATGCATGCGTGGGCGACGACTACGAGCTCCTCGACGCGGGTGATGGCCGCCGGCTCGAACGGTTCGGCCGCCAGATCGTCGATCGCCCGGCCCCTGCCGCCGAGTCGCGGCCGCTCACCCCGGATGCCTGGAAAGGGGCAACCCTCCGCTATGACCGGCGGCCCGACGGCAGCGCCGGATGGCGGCCGGCCGACGTGAGGCCGTGGACCGTCTCGACGGGCGGGCTCGAGTTCGAGCTCCGCCCGGCCGCCGGCGGCCAGGTCGGGCTCTTCCCGGAGCACCTGGGGCTCGCGGGCTGGGTGGCCGGTCGCGTGGCGGCGGTTGCTTCGGCCGGGAAGCCGCCGAGCGTCCTCAACCTGTTCGCCTATACCGGCGCGACGACGCTCGTCGCCGCGCGGGTCGGTGCCCGTGTCGCGCACGTCGACGCATCCGCGACGGCCGTCGAATGGGCGCGCAGAAACGCGGCGCTGAGCGGCCTCGTCGACTGCCCGATCCGCTGGCTCGTCGAGGATGCCGCCCGGTTCGTCCGGCGCGAGGCGGCGCGCGGTCGCCGCTACCAGGGCGTGGTGCTCGACCCACCGACATACGGCCACGGCACTGGCGGGCGTGCCTGGCGCCTCGGCGAGGACCTCCCGCCGCTGCTCGAGGCGATCTCGCAGCTGCTCGATCCGGCGGGCGGCTTCGTCCTGCTCACTGCGCACGCCCGGGATCTGTCGTCGGCCGACCTCGCTGCGGCCGTCGAGAGTGCCGCGGAGACCCGGCCCGGCGCGGTCGAGAGCGGCGGGCTCGAGGTCGTCGCCCGTTCGGGCGCGCGATTGGCCGCGGGGGTCTTCGCCCGGTGGCCGAAGTGAGTGCCGACCGTCCCGATGCCGTCGTGACCTCCCGTTCGAACCCTCGCCTGCGTGCCGCCGCGGCGCTGCGCGATCGATCGGAGCGTGAGGCGCGCGGCCTGACGCTCGTCGACGGCGCCCGCGAGGTGTCCCGCGCGCTGAGCGCGGGCGCGACCCTGGTCGAGGCCTTCGTCTCGGAGCCGCTCGCGGGAACGGACGATGCCCGGGCGGCCCGGGCGGCGCTCGTGGCTGCCGGCGTCCCGATCGTGTCCGTCGCTTCGGCGGCGTTCGAGCGAGTCGCGTTCGGGGACCGGTCCGACGGGATCGTCGCCGTCGTGCGAATTCCAACGGGCGGGCTCGATGATCTCGTCCCGCGGCTGTCGCGGCAACCGCTCCTCGTGGTCCTCGAGTCGGTCGAGAAGCCGGGCAATCTCGGCGCGGTGCTCCGGTCCGCGGACGGCGCCGGCGCGAACGCGCTGATCGCGGCGAACCCTCGCACCGACGTGTGGAACCCGAATGCGATCCGGTCCAGCCTCGGCACGATCTTCGCCCTGCCGGTCGCGACCGCAACCTCGGCCGAGGTCGCGGCATGGCTGCGCGCCCACGAGATCGGGATCGTCGCCGCGCACGTCGACGGGGCGCGACGCTACGACACGGTCGACCTCGCCGGGCCAGTCGCGATCGTTCTCGGGAGCGAGGCCCACGGCCTGTCGGACGCCTGGCACGCCGACGACGTGGTCGCCGTCCGGCTGCCGATGCTCGGCGTTGCCGACAGCCTGAACGTCTCGACGGCGGCCGCGGTCCTCCTCTACGAGAGCCGACGCCAGCGGGACAGGGGCCGCTGAGCCGGTCAGGCCTCCCAGGCCACGGCCCCATCGATGAGCACGAGCCGGGGTCGCAGCGTCGCGAGGACACTCGGATCGTCGAGCCTGGACCCGCGCCCGAGCGGCACGACGACGAGGTCGGCTCGATGCCCCGGCACGAGCCGACCGCGGTCGGTCTCACCGGCGACCAGCGCAGGCGCGACGCAGAACCCCCGAAGCGCGGACGGGAGCAGGAGCGCCTCGTCCGGATCGAGCCAGTCCGCCGCCGGTCCGGCCGTCCGGGCGGTCCGATCGATCGCGACCGCCAGCGCAGGCCACGGGTCGACCGCCTCGACGGGCGTGTCGGAGCCGAACGCGAGGCGGACCCCGGCGTCCACGATCGAGCGCCAGCGGTAACCGCGGCGACGGGTCCGTTCGCCCCAGGCCGGACCGAGCGACGGCGCGTCGGTCCGGGCGTGGACCGGCTGCATGGAGAGGGCGATCCCGGCGTCGCGCAACCGGGGCAGCTGATCGTCCGCGACGAGCTGCGCATGCTCGATCCGGGCCTGGGCGGACAGGCCGGCGCCGCCGGCATCGGCGAGCGACTCGATCGCGAGGTCGACGCCCGCGTCGCCGATCGCGTGGACGGCCGTCGCGATCCCCGCCGCGGCGGCACGAGCGACCTCGGGCTGGAGGCGGGCCGGATCGACGAGCGCGATCCCGCGCCGCTCGGTCGTCCCCGGCGTCGCGTCGTCGTAGGGCTCGCGTAGATACGCCGTCCGCGACCCGAGCGACCCGTCGGCGAACCGCTTCCACCACCCGACGCGTGCCCTCCCCTTCCCCGCCCCGATCGGCTCGCCGGTCCGGTGGCCGCGCTCGATCGCGGCGGGCAGCGATTCCTCGCGGATGCCGGCGTGGACACGGATCGGGAGGCGGCCCGCGGCGTCGAGCCGCGCGACGGCGGCGAAGCCACCACCGAGCCCTGCGTCCGGGGCGAGCGAGCCCATGTCGTGCACGGCGACGAGTCCGAACCCGAGCAGCTCGCGCGACCAGCGTTCGATCGCGGCGTCGATCGTCGCTTCCCCGGCCGGCGGGATCCGGGGGGTGATCAGTCGCGACGCGTGTTCGTGGAGGACGCCGGTGGGCAGGCCGCGCCGATCGCCTGCTGCGCGACGAATGGTCCCGCCCGGTGGATCGACGGTCGACTCGTCGATCCCGGCCTCCGCGAGCGCACGCCGGCTCACGAGGAGCGCGTGGTGGTCGTGAGCCCAGAGGGCGACGCGCCTGCCGGGAGCGGCGGCCTCCAGTTCGTCCGCGGTCGGCCATCGTCCCCAGCGGTTCGGGTCCCATCCGCCACCCTCGACCCATCCGTGCGGGTCGTTGACGCGGGCGACGGCGGCCGCGATCACGCCGAGCGCTTCGCTCGCCGTCCGCGCGTGCGCGAGGTCGACCCGGTCGGCCGCCAGGGCCGCCTCGGCGAGGTGGACGTGGGCGTCGGTGAGGCCCGGCAGCGCGACCTCGTCTGGCGCGAGCGCGATCCGTCGGGTGCTCGGGCCGGCCAGCGACTCGACGTCGGCCCGGGCGCCGGACGC
>DASXWX010000154.1:0-12143 GCA_036503395.1 Candidatus Limnocylindrales bacterium | reverse complement strand
GAGGCGCTCCGCGACCCCGCGACGCGGCGGGCGTTCCGCTCAGACCCGGCCGCGCTCCTCCGCGCGGTCGACTCGACGAGGGGCCAGGAGCAGTGATCGTGGCGGACTGGTCGCCGCCGGCCCGCACGCGTCCGCTGCCTGGGCGCGTCGTCATCGCGCCGGTCGCCTACCGGGCCGTGCGACGAATGCGCCGGGGCGACCTCCGGCCTCCCTATACTCGACGCCCGGATGGACCCCCAGTCGATCGCCCTGACGGTCGCCGCCACCGTTGCGGCATATCTGATCGGCAGTATCCCGTGGAGCGTCCTGATCGCGCGGGTCCTCGGCGGCCCCGACCCCCGAACCGTCGGCAGCGGGCGGACGGGCGGCGCGAACGTCCTTCGCGCCTATGGCCCGGTCGTCGCGCTCGTGTCGGGCCTGCTCGACGCGTCGAAGGGCGTGATCGCCGTGCTCCTCGCCCGGTGGCTCGGGCTCGGTCCGGTAGCCGAGTCCCTCGCCGGCCTCGCCGTGATCGTCGGCCACAGCCGATCGATCTTCCTCGGCTTCCACGGCGGCCGCGGGGTGTCCGTCGGGTGGGGCGCGCTGCTCGTTCTCAGTCCCGTCGTCGCCGCCGTGGTCACGATCGTGTTCGCGGCGATCGTGGTGATCTCGCGCTACTCGTCGCTGGGTTCGCTGACGGGTTCGGCGGTCGGCGGGCTCCTGCTCGCGGCGCTCTCGATCTCGGGCGGGATGGCAACGGAGTACCTCATTTACGCGGTCGGCGGGGCAGCCCTCATCTGGCTCTTCCACCTCGACAACATCCAGCGCCTCGCGGCCGGCACGGAGCGTCGCATCGACCGCGGCACGTAGCTCGCTGGCGGAAGCCTGCTCATCCTCGCCTGTGGGGATATCCCACCACCTAGGCCAGAATCTGCGAACGGCGGGTCGATTTGCGTATGACTCGTGGGCCTCCCGGCACAAACGGCGACGAACAGGCTCACGCGGTCCGGCACGACGGCCGAATCCGGGCCCGGTGGTGGAAATAGCCCACACGCGGCGACCGATACGGCCCTGCGCCCTGGTGTCGCCGGTGCGGTCCTTGTCCTCCATCTCCAGGCGTGGTCGAGCGCGTGGAGCGGCTCCGACGGACCATGAATCGGCGACCGTTCGCGCTAGACTGCGACGGCCGGCCCGCCGCCGTCCCTCGAGCTCGGCCTGCCTGCCGCCGAGCCCCCACCAGGAGCCCACCGTCCGCATGTCCGCCGAGGACCTTCGCGCGAAGATCCGCGAGATCCCGGACTTCCCGAAGCCCGGAATCCTCTTCTACGACATCACCACGCTGCTCAAGGACGCGTCGGCCTTCCGCGAGGCGATCGACCTCATGGTCGAGCCCTACAAGGACGAGCGGGTCGATGCCGTCGTCGGCATGGAGAGCCGCGGTTTCATCTTCAGCGCGCCGATGGCGCTCCAGCTCCACGCGGGGCTCGTGCCGGTCCGAAAGCTGGGCAAGCTGCCGGCCGAGACCGTGAGCGTCGAGTACGCGCTCGAGTATGGCTCGAACACGCTCGAGGTCCACCGCGACGCGATCGAGCAGGGGCAGCGTGTCCTGATCGTCGACGACCTGCTCGCGACCGGCGGAACCGTCCGCGGCACCATCGAGCTCGTCGAGCGTCTCGGCGGAGAGGTCGTCGGGCTCGCCTTCCTCGTCGAGCTCGACTTCCTCAAGGGCCGCGAGCGCCTGTCGGGCCGGCGCGTCACGAGCGTGATCCGCTACTAGGCGATGGCCGAGCCCGAGCGCCGACCCGTTGAGCCGGCGTCGACCCAGCCGAGCCGATCGACCGAGGGCGCCGATCTCGATCGGCGGCGGTTCTTCCGGAGCTTCGCGTCGGACCTGATTTCAACCGCCGCGACCGTGGTCGGGACGGCGCAGGCGCTCCAGCGCACCTCGACCGAGGCCGCACGCGTCCTCCTCGGCGGCGAGGAGGCATCCGTCGACCGCGGCGGTCAGCCCGCGGCTGCCGCCGCCGCGCCCTCGGGTTTCCGGCCCGCGTTCCGCTGGGACGGACCGAAGCTCTATCTCGTCGACCAGCGCCGCCTGCCGCTCGAGCTCGTGGAGGTCGTCGTGGAGGGCGCCGCCGATGGTGCGCTGGCGATCCGCGACATGGTGGTCCGCGGCGCGCCGGCGATCGGCCAGGTCGCGGCGATCTCGCTCGCGCTGACCGTCAACCGGATCCGCGACGTCGCACCGTTCGCCCGGCAGGCGACGATCCGGGGCTCGGCCAAGGCCCTCCGTGAGGCGCGGCCGACGGCGGTCAACGCCGCCTGGGCGATGGAGCGGATGCTCGCCCGGTACGAGGCAACCGGCGGGATCGACGCCGATGGAGACGCGGTGGCCGACGCGCTGTGGGCCGAGGCCGAGGTCATCGTCTACGAGGCCACCGACGCCCACGGTCGCCTGGCAGCATTCGGCCAGGAGATTCTCCCGCCCGACGAGGGGCGGCCGCTCCAGCTGCTGACGCACTGCAACACCGGGCCGCTCGCGTGTGGCCAGTACGGGACCGCGCTCGGGGTCGTTGCCGCCGCCCACCACGCCGGGCGCGACCTCCACGTCTGGGTCGACGAGACGCGGCCGTAGATGCAGGGTGCGCGGCTCACGACGTGGGAGCTCGACCAGGCCGGCGTCCCGCACACGCTCATCCCGGACGTGGCTGCGGCCACGCTGTTCGCCGCCGGGCGGGTCGACGCCGTGCTGGTCGGCGCGGACCGGATCGCCGCGAACGGCGACACGGCGAACAAGGTCGGAACGTATCCGCTGGCGGTCCTGGCGCAGCGGCACAGTGTCCCCTTCTATGTTTGTGCGCCGATCTCCTCGGTCGACCTCGAGGTTCCCGACGGCGGCGCGATCCCGATCGAGCACCGCGATCCGATCGAGGTGACCCACATCCGGGGCATCGAGGTCGCGCCGCCCGGGACGGTCGCCTGGAACCCCGCGTTCGACATCACCCCGGCCGACCTGATCACGGCGATCGTCACCGACGAGGGGGTGGTTCGGACGCCGTTCGGCCCGGCGCTGGGCGACGCGGTCGCGAAGGGCCGGGCGCACGAAGGGAACACTGCCGGAGGCATCGCGACGGCGCCTCTCGAAGCGTCCGTCGGGGCACGGAGCTGATGGCATCGATTGCGGTCTCCCGAAGGCGGGACCCGGCTGCGCTGGTCGCCCGGGGCGTGACGGACCGGGCGATCCTGCGGACATTCCTCGAGCGGGATCGACTCTGGGCCGCGTATGCGATCTGTGACCTCGACGACCGCGAGTTCCGGCGGACGCATTGGGCCGCCGCGTTCGAGGGATCGGATGCAGTCGCGGTCGCCCTCGAATACGGCGGGTTGACGCCCCAGCCGCTTTTCGTCATGGGTCGCGCCGACGGGATCGAGGCGATCCTCCGCGACGTCATCCACCCTCGCGCGGCGTACGTGGCCGCGCTCCGCGACGCCCTGCCTGCGGTCGAGACCCACTACCTCGTCGACGAGGGCTCCGAGATGGTCCGGATGTGGGTCGATCGCTCGACGTTCCGGCCCGTTCCGTCGGACGCGCGGCGGCTGCTGCCTGTCGAGATCGGCGACCTCAACAAGCTCTACCAGCTCGGCTTCGCGTCGTGGCTGCCGCCGACCGCGATCGCTGAGGGCGTCTATTACGGAATCCGGGTCAACGGGCGGCTCGTGGCCGCGGCCGGCACGCACGTCGTCAGCGCCGACGCGCAGCTGGCGGTCGTCGGCAATGTCCTGACGCACGTCGACTTTCGCGGCCGCGGCTACGCGACTGCGACCACCGGTGCCGTGACCGCGGAGCTGCTCCGCTTCTGCGACCAGGTCGTGCTCAACGTCCGCGCCGACAACCCGCCGGCACTGCAGGCGTACGGCAAGCTCGGCTACCGGGAGCACGTCCGGTTCGAGGAGCGGCTGGTCCATCGGCGCGGCTCGCCCCTGGCGGGGATCGCGGCGCCGTTCCGGCGGTTCCTCGCACGAAGGGAGGCCGCAGGCCGATGACGACTACGCGTGTCCCCGGCGACGTCACCGATGTCGGCCTCGCCGACGAAGGCGTCCGCCGGATCGAATGGGCCGAGCGCGAGATGCCGGTCCTGCGCCTCATACGCGAACGGTTCGAGCGGGAACGGCCGCTCGACGGCATCCGGGTCGGTGCCTGCCTCCATGTCACCACCGAGACCGCCAACCTCATGCGGACGCTCGCCGCCGGCGGGGCGCAGGTGGCGCTCGCGGCGTCGAACCCGCTCTCGACGCAGGACGACGCCGCGGCCGCGCTCGTCGCGGCGTACGGCATACCGACCTATGCCCGTCGCGGCGAGGACCGCGACACCTACTACGCCCACCTCAACGCGATCGCCGAGACGCACCCCCAGATCACGATGGACGACGGCTGCGACCTCGTCTCGCTGCTCCACGCGGAGCGTCCCGACCAGGTCAGCGAGGTCCTGGCCGGCACCGAGGAGACGACGACCGGCGTCATCCGTCTCCGGGCGATGGCCGCCGACGGCGCGCTGCGGTTCCCGGTCGTGGCCGTCAACGAGGCCCAGACCAAGCACTTCTTCGACAACCGCTACGGGACCGGCCAGAGCACGGTCGACGGGATCCTCCGAGCGACGAACATCCTCCTCGCCGGGCGCAACGTCGTCGTCGCCGGCTACGGCTGGGTCGGTCGCGGGATCGCCTCGCGGATGGCCGGGATGGGCGCCCACGTCGCCGTCGTCGAGGTCGATCCCGTTCGGGCGCTCGAGGCGCTGATGGACGGCTACCAGGTGATGACCCACGCCGACGCGGCGGCCTGGGGTGAGCTGTTCGTGACCGCGACCGGCAACAAGAACGTCTTCCGGCGCGAGCACTTCGAGGTGATGCGCGAGGGCGCGGTGATGGCGAACAGCGGGCATTTCGACGCCGAGCTGGATCTCGCCGCGCTTCGGGCGATGGCCGAGGGCCACGTCCGCGAGGTCCGCGACAACGTCCAGGAGTTCGACGTCGGTGGCAAGCGCCTGAACCTCGTGGCCGAAGGCCGCCTCGTAAACCTCGGCGCGGCCGAGGGCCATCCGGCAGCCGTCATGGACATGAGCTTCGCCAACCAGGCGCTCTCCGCGGAGTACGTGGCCGGTCATCACGCGGAGCTCGAGCCGCAGGTCTACGTCGTTCCCGACGCCATCGACCGCGAGGTGGCGCGCCTCAAGCTCGCCGCGCTCGGCATCGAGCTCGAGCCGATGACACCCGAGCAGGAGGCCTACGTCCGCTCCTGGCAGCAGGGGACGTGACCGAGGCTGAGGTCCGGCCGTACGGGGCGTGGGAGTCGCCCTTCGGCCTCGAGCTGCTGACGGCCGGCGTCGTCCGCATCACCGAGCCGACCGTCGACGGGGAGCGGATCTGGTGGCTCGAGGGCCGGCCGTCGGACGGCGGGCGGCAGACCCTCGTCCGCCGCGATCCCGACGGCAGCACCCACGACGTGAGCCCGGCCGGCATGAACGTCCGCGACCGCGTCCACGAGTACGGCGGGGGCGCCTATCTCGCGCGAGGTGACGTCGTCATCGTCTCGAGCTTCAACGATGGGCGGCTCTACCGCGTCGGGCCCGACCGGACCGCGGAGCCGCTCACGCCCGAAGGGCCGTTCCGCTATGCCGACCTCGAGCCCGACGAGCGCCGCGGTCGGCTGCTCGCGATCCGCGAGGACCACGGCCCGACCGGCGAGGCGATCAACTCCATCGTCGCGATCGCGCTCGACGATGGCGCCGTCACCGTCCTCGTCGAGGGCGCCGACTTCTGCGCCGCGCCGCGCCTCTCCCCTGACGGTTCGCGCCTCGCCCGGGTCGAGTGGAACCACCCGAACATGCCCTGGGACGGGACGACCCTCCGGATGGCCGCGCTCGACGCCGAGGGACGCCCGGGCGACGCCACCACGATCGCCGGCAGCCCGACCGACTGGGTTTCCGAGCCGCGCTGGTCGGCCAGCGGCGTCCTCCACTTCATCGCCGAGCCGAACGGCTGGATGAACCTCCAGCGGGTGGCCGACGGGCGGATCGAACCGATCGCGCCGATGGAGGTGGAGTTCGGGGCGCCCGAGTGGACATTCGGCTGGCGGACGTACGACATCGACGCCGACGGTTCGGTGGTGGCAATCGGCCGGGCGGCCGGGCGTGACCGGCTCTACCGGCTCGGGCCCACCCCGGGTGAGGTCGTCGAGATCCCGACCGCCTTCACCGAGCTCGCGTTCCCGACGCTGATCGACGGTTCGCTCGTCGCGCTCGCCGCGAGCCCGACGGCGACGACCGCGCTCGTCCGGATCGACCTGCCGTCGGGCCGACACGAGACCATCCGGCGGTCCACGTCGTGGCAGCCGGACCCGGGCGACCTGTCGGTCGGTCGTCCGATCGAGTTCCCGACGACCGGCGGACGGACGGCGCACGGCATCTTCTACGCGCCTCACAATCCCCGCTTTCGGCCCCCCGACGGCGAGCGCCCGCCGCTCATCGTCACGAGCCATGGCGGGCCGACATCCGCGGCCACGACCGCGCTCAGCGTCACATACCAGATCTTCACGAGCCGGGGGATCGCCGTCCTCGACGTCGACTACGGCGGCAGCACCGGCTACGGCCGTGACTACCGCAAGCGGCTCGACGGCGAGTGGGGGATCGTCGACGTCGACGACTGCGTCGCCGGCGCCGAGTTCCTCGCCGAGCGCGGCCTCATCGACCCCGCCCGGCTCGTCGTCCGCGGCGGCAGCGCGAGCGGCTTCACAACCCTCGCCGGGCTCGCGTTCCGGGACGTCTTCGCAGCCGGGATCACGTACTTCGGGCTCGGCGACCTTCGGGCGTTCGTGCGCGAGACCCACAAGTTCGAGTCGCGCTACCTCGAGCGGCTCGTCGGGCAACTGCCGGAGATGGAGGCTCGATACCGCGAGCGGTCACCGGCCCTTCATGCCGACCGGATCTCGGTCCCGGTCCTGGTCCTGCAGGGCCTCGAGGACCGGGTCGTCCCGCCGAGCGAGGCGGAACGGATCGTCGACGCGCTCTGGGAGCGCCGCGTCCCCCATGCCTACATCGCCTTCGAGGGCGAAGACCACGGCTTCCGCCAAGCCGCCTCGATCATCCGCTCGGCCGAGGCCGAGCTGTCCTTCCTCGGCCAGGTCTTCGGCTTCGAGCCCGCGGACAACCTCGAACCGGTCACCATCGAACACCTGGTCTCGGCCGGCGGTTAGATTTCAGGGCCACATTGGTTCTTGGCGCTGATCCTGGACGGCATCGTTGAGCTCGTCGGATGGAACGCAGATACGCCTTCAGCGTTCCGCATCGCACACGGCGCGCGTTCACCAGCTGGGACGACTCCTCGCGGTGGTGTTGCTCGTTGCGTATGGCGGGAACATCGCGCTATTCGCCACCTCGGCGATTTCACGTCCTCGCGTCGGCCTCGACCCGCTGTTCGGGTGGCTCGTTCTCGCGCTGCAGGCGATTCCGTGTCTGGCCGCCGCCGCCCTCGTTGTCATCGACGTAGCCACCTCGGGACGACATCGCCTGACCCGGATCGTTGCGGAGATCGCGATCGTCGTGGCGGCATGGATCGTGCTCTCGCTCGGCGTGCTGGTTGCAGTCCTGAGCTGGTCGGTCGCATTGCCGGTGCTCGCAGTCGGTGGAGGCCTGATCGCCTCGCTGGTGATCAGTCGCTGGCCGCGGCGTCGAACGGCATAGCGACCGGCAGGCTGGCCTGGCGCTCAGGGCCTATGGCGCCAGCCGAGGAAGCGAACGCCGTCGAGGTCCGAGGCGGGGAGCGTCACGGCGGCCGTCGCCCCGTCACGGAGCCGGACGAGGACGACCTCGACCGCCTGATCGGAGCCGAAGAGGGCGAGGCTGTAGCCGTCGGGCGCCGGGATGAGCGTGCCGCGCTGGGCGTACCCGGTCGCGAAGGCCGTCCGGACCGCCGCGCCGGAACCCGCGAACAGCTCGAGCTTCGTCGCCGCGGAATCCGGTTCGCCCGCGGCACCGGGGCTCGCGAACGGGTCGGCCGCAGCGCGTGACGTCGTGCTCAGGACCGCTAGGTGCCCCGGCGACGCCCAGCTCGCACCGAGGACGACGGGTCGGCGGATGAGCGCATGCGACGTCACGCCGTCCGCCCCGAGGATGCGGACGGCGGATCCACCCGGTGGCGGCAGCCCGACGACGCGACCCGTCGAGGGGTCGGCGAGGGTCAGGTCCGGCGGCCCGCCCCGGCCGCTCTCGTCGGCGAGCCCGCGCGGAAGAGCGGAGATCGTGGTTGCCTGCCCACTCGCGAGGTCGATCGCGAGGAGCGGCTTGATCCCCAGGCCGAAGGGGTTGTCGATCGCTGCGCCGTAGACGGTGGTGCCGTCTGCGCTGAATCCGGCGATCTTCGGGACGAGCGGATGGGGGCCTCCGGCGCTCCACTCGCGCTGGAACGACGGGACGGGAATGGTCGCCTGCGACGGAGCACGGTCGGGTGCGAACGACGCCGTCAGCCACGCCCCCGACGCCGGGATCACGAGCTGATCCTGTCTCGGGCTCCACGCGGGCGCCACGAGATCATCGCCGCGGTGATTGGTCGACCACACCATCGATCCCTCGCGGTCGGCGACGCGGACCGCTCCGAGGTCACCTCCCTCGGGTCCCGGCCAGAGCGCCGAGAGCATGCTGAAGCGGCCACTCGGCGACGTCGAGAGGAGCACGTCCGCGTCCGCGGGTATGCCCTGCAGGAGACCCGGAATCCTGCCGACGATGGCGGGTCCGTCATCGGGAGCGCGACGGTCCCACGCGAGGAGGTCGGCGTCGTCGGCATCCCGGCGCCAGAGCATCAGGGTCGGCGCGTGGTCGAGCGGCGTCGAGGCCACGACCGGAAGGCTCGATGTCGTCTGGCTGGCGGGCGCGGACGGCCGAACGGGCGCGGCGGCCGACGACGGCGCGGTGGACGCCCGAGGAGAAGCCGAGACCGGCGCCAGCTGCCGTCCCGCGAGGCCCGCACCGACGAGCGCCACCGCCACGAGCGCGACGAGACAGGCCACGAGCCGCCCGCGGCGACCAGCACCGTCTCCGCGCTCGATCCGCTCGACCGGGAGCGCGAGCCCGCCAGGCCGGTCATTCGGTCCCGGATCGTCGCCTGGAGCCATTCGCGTTCGGCGAGTCTAGGCCGAAGCCGCGCGAGGGGGTGTTAGGCTCGACCCGATCCAAGGAGGCGAACGGTGACGAGCGCGGTCGAATCCGAGCACTACCTGTTCACGTCGGAGTCGGTCACCGAGGGCCACCCCGACAAGATGTGCGACCAGATCTCGGACGCGATCCTCGACGCGATCATCCGCGAGGACCCGAACGCGCGGGTCGCCTGCGAGACGGCCACGACCACGGGGCTCGTTGCGGTCCTCGGCGAGATCACGACCTCGACCTACGTCGACTTCCAGGCCGTCGCCCGCCAGACCGTCCGCGAGATCGGCTACACGCGGGCCGAGTACGGCTTCGACTACCAGACCTGCGGCACGCTCGTGTCGGTCAAGGAGCAGTCACCGGACATCGCCCAGGGCGTCGACGCCGCCCTCGAGTCCCGGGACGATGCGATCGCCGGCGAGCTCGGCGCGGGCGACCAGGGGATGATGTTCGGCTACGCCTGCCGCGACACGCCCGAGCTCATGCCGCTTCCGATCGCGCTCGCCCACCGGATGGCGCGCCGGCTGGCCGAGGTCCGCAAGTCGGGCCAGCTGCCGTACCTGCGACCCGACGGCAAGACCCAGGTCACCATCGAGTACGAGCGCGGCGTCCCGAAGCGGGTCCGGACGGTGGTGGTCGCGGCCCAGCACGACCCCGACACGCGGGCCGAGCGGATTCGCCGCGACATCGTCGAGTACGTGATCCTGCCGACGGTCCCCGAGGAGCTTCGTCCGACCGACCCGATCATGCACGTCAACCCGACCGGGCGGTTCGTCGTCGGCGGGCCGATGGGCGACGCCGGGCTCACTGGTCGCAAGATCATCGTCGACTCCTACGGTGGGTTCGCCCGCCACGGCGGCGGCTGCTTCTCGGGCAAGGACCCGACCAAGGTCGACCGGTCCGGCGCCTACGCGGCGCGCTGGGTGGCGAAGAACGTCGTCGCGGCCGGTCTCGCCGATCGGTTCGAGATCGAGATCGCGTACGGCATCGGGATCGCCCGGCCGATCTCGCTGTCGGTCGAGACGTTCGGGACGGGGCACGTCCCAGACGAGCAGATCCAGGCGATCGTCGAACGCCAGTTCGACCTGCGTCCGGCCTCGATCATCGCCGCGCTGGATCTGCGCCGGCCGATCTATCGCCAGACCGCCGCCTACGGCCACTTCGGCCGAACGGACCTCGACCTGCCCTGGGAGCGCACCGACAAGGCGGCCCTCCTCGCGGCGGAGGCCGGCGTGCCGATGCCCGAGCCCTTGGCGGAGGCCGTGACGGCCTAAGGGTCCGAGTCAGGGGCGTTCGCGGCGCAGCTTGGGCGAGGCGCACATACGCGACCGCTTCCCGGCGCGCCGCGTCCGATTTCTGCGCGAGGGGCATGAGATCGACGCGCTGAGGCGCTGATTCGTCGGTTTGGTGCATGAGGCGCACGCAAGCGACGTCCCTTCGTTCCGCATGTGCCTGCCGCGCAAGTCGGCCGGCCAGGAGGCCCGTGTTACGATCGCCTCGGCCTTCGGGGCAGGGTGCGATACCCGACCGGTGGTAGGGCCCGGAGCGCCGCGCGAGCGGTGGCGACGGGCGAGCCCACGAGCGGCCCGTCGGACGTGAGCCCGATGGGTGTCAGCAGATCCGAACGGCGCCGACGCGAGTCGACGCCCGACCGGAGCCGACGGTGACAGTCCGGATGGAAGAAGGCGGGCCGCGGGCCTTGGCTCGTGCGCCGCATGCGTGATATCGATCGCGCGTCGCCCCGAGGCATGGAGACCCGGGCTTGGCGACGACGACCGACACGACGACACCGACGGAACAGACGACCGCGAGTTCGCGTGCGCCTCTCCGCGCCCCCCGAGCGCCGGCGGTTCGGCTCGAGGACGTCCGGGTCGAGTTCGCGACCCGCCGCGAGCCCCTCGTCGCGCTCGATGGCCTCTCGCTCGAGGTTGCCGCGGGTGAGGTCCTGGCGATCGTCGGGCCGAACGGGAGCGGCAAGAGCACGCTCCTCCGCGTCATCGACGGGCTGCTGGGGCCGACGTCGGGCCGGGTCGAGGTCGAAGGGCGGCCGGTCGCCGGCCCCGATCCGGCCGTCGGCTTCGTCTTCCAGGAGCCGCGCCTCCTGGCCTGGCGATCGACGATCGACAACGTCGCCTATCCCCTCGAGCTCCGCGGCGTCGGCCGGCGGGAGCGACGCGCCCGCGCCCTCGAGCTCCTCCGCCTCGTCGGGATCGCCCGCGCCGCCGACCTCCGTCCGCACGAACTGTCCGGCGGCATGCGCCAGCGCGCGGCGATCGCCCGGGCGCTGGCGCTCGAGCCATCGGTCCTCCTCCTCGACGAACCCTTCAGCGCCCTCGACGCGCTGACCCGCGACCGCTTCAACGTGGAGCTGCTGCGGCTCTGGGAGCGGACCCGGACGACGATCCTCCTCGTCACCCACAGCATCCCCGAGGCGCTCTTCGTCGCCGACCGCGTCGTCGTCCTGACGCCGTCGCCCGGCCGCGTCGCCGGGATCGTCGGGAGTCCGCTCGGCCGCCCGCGGACTTTGGCCGACCTCGCCTCGCCGGACCTCGCGCGCGCCGCCGCCGAGCTCCGCGCGGGCCTCCTCGCGACGACCGACGATCCATCGGCCGAGGTCACCGAATGACCGGACGCCCCTCGCTCGCCCCCATCGCCGCTCTCGTCGCGGCCGCCGTCGTCTTCGTCGTCGCCTGGCAGGCGGTCGTGGTCGCTTTCGGGCTCCAGGTCTTCGTCCTGCCGCCGCCGGCCGACGTCGCCCGCCGATTCGTCACCGCCTGGACCGACGGCACGATCGAGCCGCACGTCGCCGCGACCCTCGTCGAGATCGCCCTCGGCTTCGCGGTCGGGGCCGGAGCGGGGCTCGGCGTCGGCTGGCTCCTCGCCCGCTCGCGTGTCGCCGGGCTCGTCCTCTCGCCCTACCTCGTGGCGGCCCAGTCGACGCCGGTCCTCGCCCTCGCGCCGGTCCTCACG
>DASXWX010000153.1:0-6306 GCA_036503395.1 Candidatus Limnocylindrales bacterium | reverse complement strand
CCAGGTGGAACACGATCTCGATCAGCGGGTACCACATTCGGGAGGCGGGCTCGACGGCCGTCCAGGAGCTCGCCTTCACGATCGCCGACGGCATGGCCTACGTAGAGGCTGCGATGGCGCGAGGGCTGCGCGTCGACGACTTCGCGCCCCGGCTCAGCTTCTTCTTCAACAGCCACGACGACTTCTTCGAGGAGATCGCGAAGTTCCGGGCGTCGCGGCGGATCTGGTGGAAGCTGATGACCGAGCGCTACCGGGCCGAGAACGAGCGCTCGACGTGGATGCGCTTCCACACCCAGACGGCGGGCGTCTCGCTCACCGCCCAGCAGCCGCTCAACAACCTGACCCGGGTCGCGATCCAGGCGCTGGCCGCCGTCCTCGGCGGGACGCAGTCGCTCCACACCGACGCCTACGACGAGGCCTGGGCGGTGCCGTCGGCGGACGCAGCGCTGCTCGCCCTCCGCCAGCAGCAGATCATCGCCGAGGAGACGGGTGTCGCGAACACCGTCGACCCGCTCGGTGGATCCTGGTTCGTCGAGGCGCTCACGAACGAGACCGAACGCGCCGTCTGGCGCTATCTCGACGAGATAGACGCTCGCGGCGGTATGGTCGAGGCGATCGCCCAGGGCTACCCACAGCGCGAGATTGCCGACGCCGCCTACCGCTACCAGCGCGAGCTCGACACGGGCGATCGGACGATCGTCGGCGTCAATAGCCACGTCGACGCGGAGGAGGACCTCGAGATCCCACTCCTCGAGGTGTCCGAGGAGTCACTGCGGCGGCAGCTGGAGCGGCTCGAGCGGACGCGTCGGGAGCGTGACGCCTCGGCCGTCGAGAGCGCGCTCGCGGGGCTGCGCGATGCCGCCTTGCGCCCGGGCTCGAGCGAGACGAACCTCATGCCGCACTTCCTGGCCTGCGCCAACGCCTACGCGACTCTCGGCGAGATGTGCGGCGTCATGCGCGAGGTCTTCGGGGAGTACCGCGAGCCGGTCGCGGTCTGACCGCGGGCCCGGAGCCCGGGCCGAGCCGCGGCAGTCGTGCTGCTCGCCGCGCATCACCCTGGATCGGTCGACGTCGCGACGGTGCGCCGGGCGCAGCGAAGAGCCCATTTCCGGGCCCGCGACGGCCCCGGCGCGTCGTCCCGCTGCATAGGACGCATCAGGCGGCGATCGGAGGTCTCGAAGTGCTGCGCGCGTTGCAGCGGCGCCGCTCAGAACCGGGATGCCGTCAGCGAGAGGCCCACGCCCACGGCCCAGGGCGCGACGGCGGCGACCACCACGGCCGGCCAGCCGGCAGCGAAGGCCGCGCCGGCGGTGGCCAGCAGCAGCGCGCCGAGACCGCCGAGCAGCATCACGGCCTCCGCGGCCGCCGGACGGCGGCTGGGGAAGACGGGGACCTCGGGCCGGGTCGCGGCGCGTTCGCGGCGGTCCCAGGCGTCCCAGCGACCGTTGCCGAACGCCGCGAGGACCAGGTAGAGGAGGCCGACGAGGATTGCGCCGAGGAGCGGCGGGCCAAGTCCTCCGAACGCCGAGGCCAGGCTGCTCAGGCCGGCCGCCCCGGCGAGCCCCCCGACGATGCCTCCGTACGCATCGACCGGGCCGGTCACCAGCTCGTGGCCGGGCACGATTCCGAACGTGCCCGCGACCCCGACACCGGCTGTTTCGAGCACGTTCCGACCGAGAAGGGCGGCCACGACGAGGACAAGCAGCGTCCCGGCCGCCGTCAGCGACACGAGCCAGTCCCACGCCGCCAGGACCGCGACCCGTTCGCGCCGTCGCTCGATCCGGTCGGCTCGCGCCGCAGGATCGCGATAGAAGCGCGACGCTGACGCCGGACCGCGGGCGGCGTCGAGATGGCGAACGAGCGGGACGAGAAAGCCCTCGTCGTTCTGCCAGTACGTCCCGTGATCGTCCAGCACGCTCATCCGGTTCGTCACCGGCCGGCTCTCGACGACGAGCGGATGCGGAACCGCCGGGTTCGCCGCCAGCCGGGCTCGAACGGTCTCGACGTCGGGAGCGTCGACGACCTCGAGGGGCACGCCGGCGACGGGCCGGATCGGACCGGCGGGGGCCGGGTCGTACGACGCCCAGACGTCGACCCAGCGAAGCGACGGCCGGGCGGCCGCGAGGTCGCCGAGGAGTCGGTCCCCCGCGGGGAGCGGCCCGTTGGGCGTCGCCGGGTCGGCCTCGAGACGCCAGCCGAGCGAGAGGCCCTGGCCGAGCGTCACGAGCTTGTCGATGCGACGGTCGGCATAGGCCGGGTCGAGCAGCGTCTCGAACGCGACGATCGCGCCGCCGGAGTGCGCGACGAGGACGATCGCGTCCGCGCCTGCCTCGCGGACTCGATCGATCGCGCCGGCGACCCGGGCGCGGACGTTCGCCGCCTGGACCGGGTCGTCGAGGAGGACGGGCAGATCGCCGAACCAGTCGACGAGGAACGAATCGATGATCCGGAGCTCCGCGAAGTCCCGAACGGGCCCGACCGGGACCCGTCTCAGCAGGGAGTAGAACGCGAGGACGAGCGAGCCGGCCGCCGAGAGCGGAGCGATCAGGATCCCGAGGCTGAAGGCGCGTGCCTGGAGCCGGTCGAGGCGCTCGATCCAGGCCCAGCGCCGCGGCTGCGCCCCACCGCCGCCCTCGCGCCGTCGCTCCTGCCACATCGACTCGCGCGTTCGGTAGCCCGTGGCGATGCCGCCGACGAGCGTTCGAAGCCGTGACCGGAGGTATGCGGTCACGGTCGTGAGAGACGGGGCGCGCAGGTCCGCGGCCCACCAGGCCTCGGTGATCAGCCAGCGCGACGAGGGCAGGTCGGCGGCCGCCGGGATCGCCAGCTCGAGGAGCGGCGCCGTCGTCGGGCTGAAGTCGAAGGTGGCGCGAACGACCGGATCGCCGGGCGCGCCCGAGCCCGATCGCCAGGCACGGAGGAGGTCGACGATCGGGCCCGACCAGTCGAGAAACGTTTCGGACGGACCCTGCGTGCCGATGCCGTGGACGAACACGACCCCGACCGACGGCGGAACGGGGTCGGCCCGCGACCGGCGCTCGGGTTCGCCCTCGACGGTCGCCGGTTCGACGCCGGGCTGCGGCGCGCGCGACGTGATCGGCATCGGCGGGCCGGAGGCTACCATCGCCGCCATGTACCTCGACGGGCTCTCGTTCCTCGACGACGAGCGCGAGGCGTGGCGCCCGTTCGAGGCCCTCGCCGACCTGCCGGACGAACTCGTTACGGACCCGGTCCCCGCGGCCCACGGCTGGTCCGGCCGGGACCTCATGACCCACCTGGGAATGTGGCTCGAGATCGCACTCCAGGGCGCGAAGGAGCTGGCGGTCGGTGAGGGCAGCGCGACGCTCCGGAAGGCCGACGCGGACTGGGACGCCAAGGGCGACGCGATGAACGACGAGCTCGCCGCGGCATGGGCCGACCTCCCGCTCGACGAGGTGAGGCACCGTTTCCGGACGCTCCCGGGCGAGCTGCGCGGCTACCTCACCGTCGTTCCCGAGTCGCGCTGGCTCAAGGATGCCGAGGCGTTCCGCTGGCTCTCCGAGGAGACGATCGACCACTACGCGGACCACGAGAAGGACCTGGCGGCGATCCTGTCGGCCTCGAGATGACCGAACGATCAGCGCTGGCCGAGCTGATCGAGGAACACACGGAGGCTGCGCCGGGGATCGAGCGATCGCCGTCCGAGCCGGGCGTCTCGTACGGCGTTCGGGGACGAGCCTTCGCGGTCGTGGCGGGCGACGTCCTGGAGGTCGACCTGGGGCCGGCCGTGGCGGCGGCCGCGATCCGAACGCCGGACACCGCGCCCAGCGCTCGCGGACCCGACTGGGTCCGGTTCGCGCCTCCGGTGCTCGACCGGTTCGCCCGGGACCGGGCCGTCGCCTGGTTCGAGGCCGCCCAGCGGCGCGCGGCGGGGCGCCCGATCGCGTCCTGACGGCGAATACGCCGAACGCCCCGGCGGATGCCGGGGCGTTCGGTTGAGGAGGAGGAGCGAGGGTCAGCTCTCGGGCGTGGCAGCTCCGGCCTCGGGCTGCGCGGCCGAGGCCTGGTACTGGGCCAGTCCGAACTGCTGCTCGAGCTGCTCCATCGGGCGGAACCCGACGACGCCCATCGGCTGCTTGCCGGGGGCGAAGAACGCGATCGTCGGGATGCTCATGATGTTGAACGCCTGGGAGAGCCCGGGGTTCGCATCCACGTCGACCTTGACGACGTCGATCGCGCCGTCGTACTTGGCGGCGATCTTCTCCATCTCCGGCGCGACCATCTTGCAGGGTCCGCACCAGGTGGCCCAGAAGTCGACGACGACCGGCTTGTCGTTGTGGAGCACGTCGTGCTCGAACGTCGCGTCGGTCACTGCCTTGATATCGGCCATGCGAAGTTGCCTCGAATTCAGAGGGACTGGATCAATCGGTAGGCCTCGAGGACCCGTGAGTCCGCGAGACGGTAGTAGACGTTGCTGCCGTCGCGGCGGGTCGTCACGAGCCCCGCGGCGCGCAGGACGGCGAGATGCTGGCTCATGTTCGGGACCTGGCAGTTGACGCGCGCCGAGAGATCGCTCACCGACATCTCGCCGGCAGCCAGGCTCTCGAGGACGCACAGCCGCTTCGGATCCCCGAGCGCGCGGGCGATCGTCGCGAACCGCTGACGATCACCCTCGCTGGAGACCGGAACCTCGACCATCGGGTGCAGTATCTCATTGCTTGCGCAAACACGCAAGTGGCCTCCGCCCCGTGCAGTCAGAGGCGACGACGCTACGAGGTCCATCACCTGCAGCTGATCGTTTCCGGTCGTTTCGTCGTCCGGATGGACGACGGCGACGAGCGCGAGTTCGGCCCGAGCGACGTGATCGACATTCCGCCCGGCCACGACTCCTGGGTCACCGGCGACGAGCCCGTCGTGCTTCTCGACGTGTCGGGCAACGTGTCCGATTTCGCCCTGCCCACCTCGCGCGCGCGGACCGTCCTGTCGATGGTCATGACGGACATCGTGGAGTCGACACAGACGGCGGCTCGGATCGGCGATCCGGCCTGGCGACAGCGCCTCGGAGATCACAACCGGGTCGTCCGGATACAGATCGAGCGCTTTGGCGGGCGCGAGATCTCGACGACCGGCGACGGGTTCCTCGCGGCCTTCGGGAGCGCCGATGCGGCACTGCGGGCGGCGATCGCCATCCGGGACGCTGCCGCCGCGGTCGGAGTGCAGATCCGGACCGGCGTGCACACCGGCGAGGTCGATCTGGTCGACGAGGATCTGCGGGGGATCGCCGTTCACGAGACGGCCCGGATCATGGCCGCAGCGCCGGGCGGATCCGTCTACGCGTCCGGGCTGCCCCGGGCCCTGGCCCGCGGGGGAGGGCTCCAGTTCACCTCCGTCGGAACGCGCTCGCTCAAGGGTTTCGACGAGCCGGTCGAGCTCTTCGAGGTGACGGTCCCGGCATAGTCGGCAGCGAGTCTAGGCTCCGTCGCCCTCGGGTCGCTCGCGTGCCGCCTCGAGCTCCTCGACCGGGTCCGGCTCGGTCGCCTCCTGCTCGAGCAGCTGGTCGAAGGCGACCTGGTTCGGGGCGGTAGCTCGTCGCCCGCCCGCGCGAGTCCGCTCGGGGCCGCCCATCCGGCGGCGGGTCGTGACATCCACGCCGGCACCGTCGGATTCGAGCGCGGGGTGCTCGACGAGGGCAACCACGCGATTGGCCATGAAGCGGCCCGTCCGGACGGGGGTCCCGCCGCGCGTGACCTCGGTGACCTCGACCACGCCGCGGGCCGTCGTCGTCTCGATCCGCCGGCCGGCACGCGAGGCGACGATCTCGTAGGTCTGCACGCCCTGGCCCGTGTCGACCACGATCTCCACCCGATCGCCCTTCATTGCCCGGACGGTACTCCATCGCCCCGAACGCGTGGCGGCCCCGGCTGCGATCATCGGGCCGTGGACGACCGGTCGATCCCGCTCGCTGCGATCTACGCGGCCCGTGAGCGTCACGCCGGCCGCCTCCACCGGACGCCGATCCTCGGCTCCGAGACCGCGGGCCGTGTCGTCGAGCGGGCGACCGGGCGTCGCCTCGCGGCCGGCCGGCTGCTGCTCAAGGCCGAGCATCTCCAGAAGACCGGCTCGTTCAAGCCGCGCGCAGCGCTCAACCGGCTCGCCTCGCTGACCGCCGAGGAGCGAGCCCGCGGGGCGGTGACGATGTCGGCCGGCAACGCCGGGCAGGCCTACGCGTGGGCGGGTCGAGCCGCCGGCGTTCCCGTGACCGTCGTGATGCCCGAGTCGGCCGTGCGATCGAAGGTCGAGGCATGCCTAGGCTACGGCGCGGAGGTC
>DASXWX010000152.1:0-7094 GCA_036503395.1 Candidatus Limnocylindrales bacterium | reverse complement strand
GGCCGCTCGGGACGATCGGCGTCTGACGGGACCGACGGTGCCGACGGGTCGCGGTAGTTGCGCCCGATCGTGTAGATCGCGCCGATCGCGATCGACCCGCCGCCGCGGACCTCGATCTCCATCGGCTCAGGCGGGCGCGGCCGCGTCGGCGAGGAGCGGTGCCACGGCCTCGCGCATGACGCCGTCCATGCCGGCGATGCCGGTCCAGCGCTCGAACGCGAGCGCCGCCTGGGCGATCAGCATCTCCGAGCCGTTCGCGGCGCGTAGCCCGCGCGCCCGAGCCGCGGCGAGGAGCCACGTCTCGGGCGGGACGTAGACGAGGTCAAAGACCGTGGCGTGCGACGGGAGCCGCTCGACGTCGATCGTCATGCCAGGGTCGACCATCCCGACCGTCGTCGCGTTCACCGCCAGGTCCGCACGACCGAGGGCCGACGCGAACGCCTCGCCGCCGAGCTCGACCGGCTCGATCGGTCCCCGACCGACCGTCCCGAAGCGCTCTGCCAGGTCGCGGGCGGCCGAGACGGTCCGGTTACCGATCGTGACCTGGGCAGCGTCCGCGGACAGCAGGGCGAAGACGACGGCGTGAGCCGCGCCACCCGCCCCCGCGACCACCACCTCCGCGCCGCCGACCGGCCCGCCCATCGTCCGCTCGACGGCCGCGGCGAAGCCCGGGGCGTCGGTGTTGAACCCGAGGAGCGTGCCGTCGCCGCGGCGGACGACGTTGTTCACCGCGCCGATCGTCCGCGCCTCCTCCTCGACCTCGTCGACGAGCCGGGCGACGAGCGGCTTGTACGGCGCGGTCACGCCGAGTCCGAGGTAGTCGTGCCCGCGGGCTGCCGCGACCGCGCCGGGCACATCCGCCTCGTCCAGCTCGGCGAGGACGTACTCGCCGTCGATCCCCGCGGCCGCGAAGGCCGCGTTGTGCATGACGACCGAGTGCCGCCGCCGGAGCGGCTTGCCGAGGAGGGCGACGCGCCGGGTCACGACGGAGCCGTCACTGCGCGACGGCCACCCGGTCGCGGTTCGGCTTTCGGACCGGCCCGGCCGTCGGCGGGAAGACGACGTTCGGGATGATCTCGCGGACCCAGTCCTCGAGCTGCCGCGGGTCCGGCGTCATCGTGTGGAGGATGAACTGCTCGACGCCGGCGTCGACGCGGGCCTGGAGCGAGGCGACGATCTCGTCGGGAGTCCCGAACAGGTAGACCGACTCGAGGTACTCGGGCCCGCGCTCGCCGCTCATGACCCGGAGGAAGGCCCGGTGCTGCTCCTCGCGGGCCTTCGCCGGGTCGTTCGTGAGGACGAGGTGGAGGAAGTTCTCGTGGGCGACCGAGAGCCCGGCCGGTTCCTCGCCGTTCTCCCGGAAGAACGCCTGGAGCTCGTCCCAGTCGCGCCGGATGTCCGGCGGCGGGCAGGTGGGCCGGGGGATCCAGCCGTCGGCCCGGAGCGTCCGCGCCTTCACCGAATCGACGAACTTCGGGACGTCGGGCGATTTCGGGTTCGCGAGCTGGGACCCGCCGCCGACCCAGAGCGCCGGCCGCTCCCCGGTCCGCGGCTCGATGAAGACGTCGTCGACCGAGTAGTAGCGGCCGTGGTACGTGACGGTCTCGCCCTCGAGGAGCGGCAGCATGATGTCGAGCATCTCGTCGGTCCGCCGGCCGCGCTCGGACTTGTGGACGCCGACGGCCTCGTACTCGGCGTCGTTCCAGCCGACGCCGGCACCGAGCACGACCCGGTTGTTCGAGAGGAACTGGAGCGTCGCCAGCTCCTTCGCGAGCACGACCGGGTTCCGGACCGGCATGACGAGGATCGAGGTCCCGAGGCGGACCCGGTCGGTCACGCCGGCCGCGACCGCCAGGGTCAGGATCGGCTCGAGCCAGTTCACCGAGTAGAACCGTTTCCCGACGAGGAGGTGATCGGTGATGAAGAGCGAGTCGAAGCCGAGATCCTCGACCGTCCGGGCGAACTCCCGGATCCCCCGGGCTCGCTCCGGCCCGTCTCCCTCCCAGACGTACGACGGCAGGAAGACCCCGAACCGCTCGACCTCGCTCATTCGCGCCTCCCTGTCATGTCTCTGGTCACCGGCCCCGGTAGACCGGGCCGCGCTTCTCGAGGAACGCCCGGGCGCCCTCAGCCAGGTCATCGGTCGCGAAGATGCGAACCGACGCCTCGATCTCGGCCGCGATCCCGTCGCCGATCGGCCGGTCGAGGGCGTCGTCGATGAGGCGCTTCGCCTCGCGGACCGCGAGCGGGCCGCGCTCGGCGATCTCGGCCCCGATCTCCTCGGCCCGCGCCGCCGCCCGACCCTCCGGCACGACCTCGGCGACGAGCCCGATCCGCTCGGCCTCGGCCGCGGTCAGCACGCGTCCGGTGAGGATCAGCTCCTTCGCCCGTGCCGCGCCGACGACTCGCGGCAGCCGCTGGGTCCCGCCCGCGCCCGGCGTCACCGCGAGTCGCACCTCGGGCAGCCCGAGCCGGGCCCGCTCCGAGGCGATCCGGATGTCGCAGGCGAGGGCGAGCTCGAGGCCGCCACCGAGGGCATTGCCCTCGATCGCGGCGATCGTCGGCATCGGCAGGGACGCGAGGCGCGAGAACGCCGCCTCCTCGCGGGCGAAGTGCGCCCGACCCTCGGGACCACGGTGGGCCTCGAACCCACGCACGTCCGAGCCCGCCGAGAACGCCCGCTCGCCGCGGGCGGCGACCACGACCGCACGGACGTCGCCGGGGTCGGCCGCCTCGAGCGCCGCGAGGGCCGCGTCGAGGTCGTCGAGCAGTGCCGGCGTCACGAGGTTGAGCGGCGGGTTGTCGAGCGTCAGGCGGGCGACGACGCCCAGCTCGAGCGCGACGAGGCCGCTCACGCGTTGACCCCGAAGTCGGCGGCCAGGCCCATCGGGCCGGTCGCGTAGAGCCGGGCGTCCATCGTCCGCAGCCCCTCGACGACCCGCGGCCGGAAGCCCATCCGGTCGAGGACGTCCCGCTCGACGTCGACGCCGGGGGCGACCTCGATGAGCTCGAGCCCGTCGTCGGCGAGGGCGAAGACGGCCCGGTCGGTGATGTAGCGAACCTGCTGGCCGCGCTCCCGGGCAAGCCGGCCGTTGAACGAGATCTCGCGCACCTGCGGCACGAACTTCTGCAGCGAGCCGTCCCGGACGATCCGGATCCCGCCGTCGATCCCGAGCTCGAGCCCGCGCGCGGTGAGGGTCCCGACGAAGTTGATCCGCGGCGTCCGGGCGCTGATGTTCGGGAACCCGCCCGGGCCCCGGATCCGGCCCTCGAAGGCGTGGACGTTGACGTTGCCCTCCGCGTCGACCTCGGCGAACGAGAGGCTGGCGATGTCGAGCCCGCCGCCGTCGTAGAAGTCGAACATGTACGGCTGGTCGATCATCGCCTGGTAGTTGAACCCCGCCCCGCCCTCGTTGCCGGCCACCGGGACGCCGCCGAAGATCCCCTGCTCGACGGTGAGCACGAGCCGGTCGGTGATCCCCTCCTCCCAGGCGACCCGGCCGATCATCTGGCTGATCCCGAAGCCGAGATTGCAGATCGCGCCGGGCGGGAACTCGAGGAGCGAGCGGCGGGCGATGACCTTGCGCACGTCGAGGGGCAGCGGCGGCTCGTCGGCCGGCGGACGGCGCATCGCCCCGCTGTAGTACGGCGAGTCGCGGGTGATGTACGTCTGCCACTGGTCGGGGTCGACGTAGACGTGGTCGATGAGCGCGCCCGGGACCTTCACGTCGCGCATCCGGAGGCTGCCCCGGCTCGCGAGCTGGCGGACCTGGGCGATGACGATCCCGCCGCTGTTGCGGGCGGCCGAGGCCATCGAGAACATCTCGCCGGGGATCGCCTCGCCCTCCATCGTCAGGTTGCCGTCCTCGTCCGCGGTCGTGCCGCGAATGACCGCGACGTCGATCGGGAAGGCGTGGAAGAGCAGCCACTCCCGGCCGCGTAGCGTCACGACCTCGACGAGGTCTTCGGTCGTCCGGGCGTTCTGCCTGCCGCCGGTCTGGCGCGGATCGACGTACGTGCCGAGCCCGACGCCGGTCACGAGCCCGGGCCTGCCCGCGGCGATCTCGCGCATGAGCTGCGACAGGACGCCCTGCGGGAACGAGTAGGCCTCGAGCTCGTTCGCCTCGACGAGCGCGCCCAGCCGCGGCTCGTTGCCGATGTTGCTGCCGATCGTCCGGCGCATGAGCCCGGGCAGCGCGAGCTGGCTGAAGCCACGGTCGGCGAAGTCGCCGATCCCGACGACGCGAACGGTCGTGAGGTCGCGCGGCCGGCCCTCGGCCGCATAGACGCTGGCGAGCTCGTCGATGAACCGCTGCGGCAGGGCGTGGCCGGCGCCGGAGCCGGCGATGAGCACGGTCGAGCCGTCGCGGACGAGCCCGACGGCGTCGCGGACCGAGATCACGCCATTCATGGCATGTACCCGCCGGCGTTCGGGTTGAGCGTCTGGCCGAGGAAGAGGCTCGACGCGTCCGAGAGCAGGAAGATCACGGCCTCCGCCACCTCGTCCGCCCGACCGAACCGCCCGAGCGGCATCCCGGCGAGTCGCCGCCGGCCCTCATCGCTGTCGACGAGGTCGGTCGTCATCTCGGTGATCGTCACGCCCGGCGCCACCGCGTTGACCCGGACGCCCCGCCGCCCGAACTCCGTCGCGAGCGCTCGGGTCAGCCCGATGAGTCCGGCCTTCGCCGCGCTGTAGGCGGCCGTCTCGGCGACGCCCATCTGGCCGAGCCGCGAGGCGACGTTCACGATCGACCCGCTGCCCCGCTCGACCATCGACGGCAGCGCCGCGCGGCAGGTATGGAACGCGGCCGAGAGGTCGGTGGCGATGATCGCGTCCCATTCGGCTGGCGTGACCCCGAGGAACGGCCCGACCTGGGTCAGGCCGGCGTTGTTCACGAGGCCGTCGATCCGGCCGAAGCGTTCGATGACTTGCGCCACGAGCGCCTCTGCCTGGCCGCCGTCGCCGACGTCGGCGGCGAAGGCCTCGGCCTCCGCGCCCGCGGCCCGAACCCGCTCCAGCGTTCGGGCGGCCGCGTCCGCACCGTTGACGTAGTGGACGGCGACGGTCGCGCCCGCAGCCCCAGCCTTCGCGGCGATCTCCGCGCCGATGCCGCGGCTGCTGCCGGTGACGAGGACGACTCGGCCCGCGAGCGGCCGCGTCGCGGTTCCTGCGGGCACCGTGTCCGCCGTCACGAGGCGGCCCTGGCCGTGCGGCCGACGAGTGCCCGCGCGGGCGCCGGCCCCGTCGAGGCCCGCATGACGAGCTCGATCGGCAGGACTTCGGGCGCCGGTTCCTCGCCGGCGAGCTGCCGCGTCGCGAACGCGAAGCCACGCCGGCCGATCTCGTGGAGCGGCAGGTGGACGGTCGAGAGGCTCGGGGCGACGACCGCGGCGGTCGCGATGTCGTCGAAGCCGACTACCGAGACGTCGTCCGGGACGTCGATGCCGAGCGCCGCGAGCCGCTCGAGCGCGCCCAGCGCGAGGAGGTCGTTCGCGGCCGCGATCGCGGTGAACGGCCGGCCGGTCGCGAGCAGCCGGTCGACGCCGTCGGCGCCGGCCGCGCGGTCGAACCCGGTCGGCACAACGAGGCGCTCGTCCTCCTCCAGGCCGGCCTCGGCGAGCCCGCGCCGGAAGCCCTCGATTCGCTCGCGGCCGACCAGCAGGGACGGCGGACCGGCGAGGAACGCGATCCGGCGGTGGCCGAGCCGCACGAGCTCGGCGACGACTGCCGCGACGCCGGCCCGGTTGTCGACCCCGACCTCGGGCGGACCGCCGGCGTGGGTCGAGAGGTGGACGACGGCGCCGCCATAGGCCCGGATCGCGGCGAGGTGGCGACCGAGCTCCTCGTTCGCGGCCCGGTCGTCGAAGCCGCTGCCGGCGAAGATCACCGTCGCGGCCCGCATGCCCCGGAGCAGCCGGACGTACGAGTTCTCGCGCTCGGCGTCGCGGTCGGAGCTGCAGGTGATGACGAGGTGGCCGGCCGCCCCAGCCGCGTCCTCGACGCCGCGGACGACGTCGGCGAAGTACGGGTCGGTGATGTCGTGGACGATGACCCCGACGACCGGGACCCGGCTCTTCTGGAGGCCACGGGCGAGCGCGTTCGGGACGTAGTCGAGCGCGCGAGCGGCGTCGAGGACGCGCTCGCGGGTCGCGGCGCTCACCGCGTAGTCGGCCGCGGAGACGACCCGCGACGCGGTCGCGGTCGAGACGCCCGCGAGGCGGGCGACGTCGGCGATCGAGGTCACGCCCGGGCGCTCGGGGCTCAGTAGGGGTAGGGGTACGACCGCGCGTCGTCGCGGATCGTCACCCACTGCCACTCGGTGAACTCGTCCCAGTTCGCCGGGCCGCCGAAGCGGCTGCCGTTGCCCGACGCGCCCATCCCGCCGAACGGGATCGTCGCCTCGTCGTTCACGGTCTGGTCGTTGACGTGGACCATCCCGGTCCGCATCCGTTGGGCCAGGGCGAGGCCGCGCGAGACCGAGCGCGAGTAGACCGCGCCGGTGAGGCCGTACTCGGAGTCGTTCGCGAGCTCGAGCGCCTCGTCGTCCGAGTCGAACGTCACGATCGGCGCGACCGGGCCGAAGATCTCGTCGGTCCAGGCCGGCAGGTCGCGGGTGACGTCGGCCAGGACGGTCGGTCGGTAGAAGAGGCCGTCGTGCGTGCCGCCCTCGACGATCCGGGCGCCGCCCTCGACCGAGCGCCGAACGATGCCGTCGACCCGGGCGAGCTGCTTCTCGTTGACGATCGGGCCGAGGTCGACCTCCTCGCGGTACGGGTCGCCGAGGCGGATGCGCTTGGCCTTCTCGGCGAGCGCGTCGACGTAGTCGCCGACGACGCTCCGATGGACGATGTGCCGCCCGGTCGCGAAGCAGACCTGGCCCTGGAACTGGAACGCGGCGTAGGCCCCGGCCGAGGCCGCGGCGTCGAGGTCGGCGTCGTCGAGGACGACGAACGCGTTGTTGCCGCCGAGCTCGAGGCTGACCCGCTTCAGGAGGCCCCCCGCAAGCGTGCCGACCCGCCGCCCGGCCACCGTCGAGCCGGTGAACGAGACCCGGGTCACGTTCGGGTCGGTGACGATCGCCTCGCCGGTCTCC
>DASXWX010000151.1:0-3807 GCA_036503395.1 Candidatus Limnocylindrales bacterium | reverse complement strand
CAGCCTCTTTCGGATAGGCGAGTGGGACCGTGCGGAGCAAGAGCTGGCCCTCGCCCTGGACGAGGACCCGGAGCCAGCCGACCGTTTCGTCCTCCTGTCCAATCTGCTTCTCGTACGGTCGTTGCGCGGTTTGGACGTCGGGGGCGTTCTGGCCGAGATCGACGCGATCGCCGCGGACTCGAACGACTTGACACTGCGGACCCAGCGCGACGACGCGCATGCCTTCGCCGCGTTCGCTGCGGCTCGGTTGGCCGAGGCGGCCGGTGCATGGCGGGCCTCTGCGTCCCTCGACGCGTCGTACGCGCCGACGGCACGGCTTCTCGCCGCCCACGCGTCCGCGGCGGCCGGAGACCTGGCGGCCGTGCGCGACGATCTCGTCGCCTTCGACACAACGCGGCTGCGCGGTCTGCTCGTGCGGGCGCAGCGGACGACGATCCTCGCGCTGCTTGCCGCCCTCGAGGGCGACACGTCCGCAGCCGCAGGGCGCCAGCGCGAGGCGCTCGCGGCCTGGCGTCGGATCGGCTTCCCGCTCGACGAGGCACTCACGAGCCTGACCCTCGTCACGATCCTCGGACCGGACGACCCGACGATCCGGGCGAACGCGCTCGAGGCCCGCGAGATCCTCGAACGACTCCGGGCCCGGCCGCTTGTCGAACGACTCGACGCGGCGCTTGCCCGCGCTCCGGAGTCGGCAGCCGCGACCGCATCTGGCGCCGCGACGGCCCCACCGGTCGCCACGGACGCGCTCGCCGGCTCATGACCGTCGCCGCCGTCATCCTCGCGGCAACCCCCGACTCCGCGCTCCGCGACGTCGAGGGCGTGCCGAACGTTCGCCGCCTCGTCGACATCGGCTGGGCGGGTGGCGCGGTGCCCGTGGTCGTCTGCGCCCCGGATCCCGCGGGTACGGTCGTCGCGACGCTCGCCGGCACGAACGCGACGTACGCCCGTCCTGCGCCGAGCGAGGCCGGTCCCGTCGGTCAGATCGCGAACGGTGTCGCAGCGGCGGTGAGCGTCGTGAGCGAGACCGACGCGGCGCTCGTCTGGCCAGCCCGCCTCGGCTGGGTCGATGCCGAGACGATCACCTCGCTCATCGAGGCCCACGGCCTGCGCCCGGGCTCGATCCTCCGCCCGGCCTATCGCGGGGAGGCCGGCTGGCCGGTCCTCGTGCCTGTCACCGATGTCGAGGCGCTCCGGACGATCGACCCGAGCCTGATGCCCGACGACATCGTCGCCGAGCTCGTCGGTCGGCTCCCGAACGAGACGATCGACCTCGGCGACCCGGGCGTCGTCTTCGACCTCGATACGCCTCGAGACGAGCTGCCGCCGTTCGAGGCTCCGCCTCCACCACCCGCCGGACACCAGCACGAATGGGGCGCCGCGATCGCCGACCGGCCCGACGACGCACCGCTGGAGGGTCCCGCGCTGGCGCCATACGGGCAGGCCGCAGCCGAGGTCCCGGACCAGCCGGGCTGACCGGCCACTCGCGGGCCGAGGACCGACGCGCACCGGGGACCAGCAGCCCGCTCGCGCTCGGGGCCTGATGTGAGCTATTCCCACCACCGAGCCGGAGTTCGAGAAGTTGCGCCGATGTTCGCCGCCGGATGGTGGGCTGGGCGACACGAACGGAGGCATTTCGAGCCGAGTCGTGGGATATGCCCACAACCGACCGAGCGTCGCGCCGCGAGGCGCGCGGCGCCGGCCGGGTCCGGGGTCCCAGCGCCCTCAGCCACCCCCCGGGCGCCGCGAGGGCCGGATCGTTGCCGTGGCCCGCCGCGCCATCGGCTCGAGGTTGACCGTTGCGAAGCCGATCCCGCCGATGACGAACGCGACGCCGAGCAGCTGCTCGGGCGACGGGGCCTCACCGAGCAGCGCCATCGCGAGCGCGACCGTCGCCACGGGCTGGGACAGCAGGATCATCGACGTGAGCACCGCGGGCAGCCGTGGCAGCGAGAGCGAGATCAGCAGGTACCCGAGCGACTGTGACGTGAGCCCGTAGCCGAGGAGCCAGCCGTGCTCCGGCCAGGACGGCGCGAGGACGAGCTCGCCGCTCACAGCACCGAAGACCGCCGCGACGACGGCCGTCGACGCGGTCGCGATCGCGACGGGTCCGGCCGGCCGTCGGAGATCCCGGCCGCCGTGGCGGATGACGAGCAGGTAGCCCGCGTAGGAAACGGCGGTGATCGAACCGAAGACGACGCCGAGCGCGGGGTTCAGACCGTAGGCACCGCTCCCGACCAGACCCGAGATCAGCACCGCGCCGAGGAGCACGATCGGCACCGCGGCGACCGTCCGCGGTGTGGGCCGCTCCCCAAGGACGAGCCACGCGACGACCGCGACGACGAGGATCTGCATGTTGCCGAGGACCGTCGCGAGGCCGGCCCCGACCTGCTCGATGGCGTGGTGCCAGAACAGCAGGTCCGACGCGAAGAACACACCGGCCAGGATCGCGAGCCCCCAGGCGGCCCTGGGCAGCGGCCCGAAGCGCCGGTGTTCCCAGCCCGCGACGGCGATCAGGATCGGCAGCCCGTAGACGCAGCGGAAGAAGGCGGCCGTCGCCGGCGACGAGCCCGATTCGCGATAGAAGATTCCCGAGAAGGCGATGCACATCGCGCCGAGCAGGGCCGCGAGCCGCGGCCGCGCCGCGATCGCGTCGAACAGGGGCACGACCGGCTAGGAGGTCGCGGATTCGGGCTTTGGCGGCGGCCCGACGTACCGGAGCCCGAGCTCCGCCAGCTGCTCCGGGTCGGGCGCCGAGGGCGCATCGAGCATGAGGTCAGTCCCGGACTGCGTCTTCGGGAACGCCATCACCTCGCGAATGTTCGTCTGGTTCGTGAGGAGCGCCGCCCAGCGATCGACGCCGAGCGCGATCCCGCCGTGTGGAGGCGCGCCGTATTCGAACGCCTCGAGGAGGGCCCCGAAGCGCTGCCGCATCTCCTCGAGCGAATAGCCCTGGAGCCCGAAGCTCCGCTCGAGCAGCTCGCGCCGCCAGATCCGGACCGAGCCGCCGCCGAGCTCCCAGCCGTTGAGGACGAGGTCGTACTGGAGGGCGCGGGCCCGACCCGCGGGGTCGTCCGGCGAAGGCCGGGCGAGGTCGCCCGAGACCGTCGTGAGGAGCGGCTCGTCCTCCGGGACCACTCCGCTGAACGGGTTGTGCGTCGCGTCCCAGCGCCCGCGCTCCGTGTCCCACTGGTACATGGGGAACCGATGGACCCAGGCGTAGGCGAGGACGCTCGCGTCGGCGAGGCCGAGCCGCAGCCCGAGCTCCGCGCGGAGTCGACCGAGGACGTCGTTCGTGACGTCCGTCCGGTCGGCGACGATCAGGACGAGGTCGCCCGGCTGCGCGCCGGCTCGGGCGGCGAGCCCCTCCACCCGGCCCTCGCCGAGGAACTTCGCGACCGGGGAGGAGACCGAGCCCTCGGCCGAAACGGCGAGGTGGGCGAGGCCCTTCGCGCCGAACCGCTTCGCCCGCTCGACGAGCTCGTCGATCTCACGTCGAGTCGCGCCCGCCAGCCCCGGTGCGGCGATCGCCTTGACCCGGCCACCGGCCGCGAGCGCCTCGTCGAACACCCGGAAGCCCGAGGCGGGGGCGCCCTCGGCATCGACGAGATCGGGCGCCAGGTCGACAAGCTCCATCGCGAATCGAAGGTCGGGCTTGTCGGACCCGAACCGCTCCATCGCCTCGTCGAACGTGAAGCGCTGGAACGGGACGTCCTGCAGGGGTCGCTCGGGCACGACCGCGCGGCTGACCTCGATCGCCATCGACTCGACGGAGCTCATGACCGTCGGCTCGTCGACGAAGCTCATCTC
>DASXWX010000150.1:0-2132 GCA_036503395.1 Candidatus Limnocylindrales bacterium | reverse complement strand
CTCACAGGACTCCCGTCACAGCGTCACCTCGTGGCCGGCGAGGAGGAGGCGACCGAGGCGGAGCGCGTCGCGCAGCTCGGCCGGCTCGTCCGGCGCTTCGTCCGTGGCTTCGTCCGTGGCGGCTGCTCGATCGCTCCCCTGTGCGCCGACCGCCGCGGCCTCGACCTCGGCGATCCGCGCCTCGAGCTCGCGGATGAACGATCCGGCGACGGTGTCCGCCGGGGGGAGGACGCCCTCGGTGAGCGCGGGCACGCTCCGGTCGCGAACGCGGACGCGGAAGAAGCGGTCGCGAAGCTGGGTCTCGACCTCGGTCGGCTCGAGGTCGAGCTCGTCGGGACGGACGCCCACGAGCCGGACGTCGAGGACGAGGTCCGGGTTCGCCTCGGCGGCGAGCCGCTCCACGAGGGCCGGCTGGGAGATGACGTCGCGGGCGTCGAGCTCGAGCGACCGGAACGTGGTCCGTCCGACCGTGCGTTCCTCGACCTTGACCTGCTTTACGCCGGACGCGTCGTCGAGCGTCACGAGCAGGACCTGGCCGGCCCGGTCCTGATCGACCGCGACCGGCTCGGGGGCGCCGCTGTAGGCCCAGGTCGTGTCGCCCGCCGTTCCCTGCTGGGTCGAGTGCCAATGGCCCAGGGCGAGGTAGTCGAGACCCGACGCGGCGATCTCGTCGATCGAGACGACGACGTCGTCGCCGTCCGTGCGGCCCGCGATCGCGAGCGCGCCGTGGAGCATCCCGATGCCCCAGGTCGCAGCCGCCTCCTCGGGAACGTTGGCGATGGCCGCCGTGAGCGCACCGCGAGGAGCTCGCTTCGTGTCGTGGACGACCCCGACGACGACGACGTCGCAGCTCGCGAGGTGGACGGACGGGCGGTCCGGTGTCAGGATCGTGATCCAGTCCTCGTTCGCGCCGACGCCGGCAAGGGCCTTGAGGTCGTAGGCCCGGTAGATCGAGGCCCGGTCGTAGACGTCGTGCGTGCCCGGCAGGATGACGGTCCGGATCCTGGCCGCCTTCAGGCGCGCGAGGTCGGCCGCGACGCGCTCGACGGACCGCTTCGGCTGGACGTTCGAGTCGAACAGATCACCGGCGATCAGGACGAGATCGACGCGCTCGGCGATCGCGAGGTCGATCGCGGCCGCGAACGCGGCCTGCTGCCGCTCTCGCTGGGCCGACGCCCCGTCACCGAGGTCGGCGTGGCGAGCGCCGAGGTGGACGTCGGCAGTGTGCAGGAGCCGGAGCACGCGCGGATCGACCTCCTCTGACGGCTCACGCGGACGGGCGGCGAGAGGCAAGGTGGCGGTTCGGTGCCCGATTGTGACAGGTCCGGGACGCCGCGGGCAGTCCCCCGACCGTTGTGCGAGGAGCGCGGCCCGATCGGGGGGCCACGACGTGGCGGGGGCGCCGGCGGATGGTCGATGTATGCTTGACGCCAGACAACACCGGTGCGACTTCGCCGGGGAAACACATCGGCACCCTGGGTCGCGGCGCCGGACGTCTCTGTTTGGCTCGCGCCCCCACCGATTCCCCGACGAAGGTGCGCCACGACCACGCGCCCGGGAGGAATCTGGTGACCTACGTCGACCGAACCCTCAGCTGCGTCGACTGCGGCGTCGAGTTCATCCATTCCGCCGCCGACCAGGAGTTCTACGCAGAGAAGGGGTTCTCCTCGGATCCGAAGCGCTGCGCGAGCTGTCGGGCGAGCCGCCGGCAGATGCGCGATTCGGGCTATGACGTCCGCGACATCGGCGGGCCGCGCGGGTACGAGCGCGGCGAAGACCGCCCCAGCCGCGAGTATTTCGCGGTGATCTGCTCCCAGTGCGGCAACCAGGCCCAGGTGCCCTTCAAGCCGCGCATGGACCGCCCGGTCTACTGCTCGGACTGCTTCCGAACGATTCGCCCCGACTGAGCCGCGCGAGTCCCCGGCGCAAACGAAGACCGGCCGGCCCCGTACGGGACCGGCCGGTCATCCGGTTTCACGAGCCGACCCGGTGCCGGCCGGCTCGACTCGCTGTCCATCAATACGCGCCGCGACGGCGCGGGGTTCAGTCGGCGCTGCCCGCCGACTCCTCGTCCAGCCGAACGACGTCGCCGGCCCGGTGTCGGGTGCGGTGGCGGCCCCGCCAGACCGTCA
>DASXWX010000149.1:0-11291 GCA_036503395.1 Candidatus Limnocylindrales bacterium | reverse complement strand
GAGCCGACCGCGCCGCCGGGGAGGATGATCGGTCCTTCGGCGCCGAACGGGCCGCCCGAGCCGATGCTGATCGCCGAGCTGATCGGCTTGAGGATCGCGAGGCGGGGTTCGACGCGGCTGCCACCGACGAGGATCGTCTCCCTGGCCTCGGGGATGCCGTGGCCGCGGATGCGCTCGGAGCCGAAGCGGGCCATCACCCCGATGACCAGTCCGCCGACCACCGGGATCGCCACGGAGAGCAGCCCGAGCCGGGTCGGATCCGGCGGACGCAACGCGACGTCGACCTGACCCTCGTAGAGGACGTTCGTGAACAGCCCGATGAGATCGAGCAGGACGACCGCGATCACGGTGGCCGCGATGCCGATGACCAGGGCCAGCGGCACGAGGCGGACCGCCTCGAGCGTCATCGTGAAGTCGCCGAGCGATCGCTCGGCCGGCGTCGCCAGGTCCGCCGGCAGGTCGGACGGGAGGCGGCGCGCCCGCTCGAGCTGCGCCGGCTCGGACGTGCTCGAGTCGGCCTCCCCCTCGGCGGTCGCCTCGTCCCGCGTCGGACGGCGGCGCTTCTGCCGCGCGCGTGCCTCGCTGCTCATCGACGGTCCCCGGTCACGGGGTGGTTGGCGCGGATGGCGAACAAGGGCACACGAAACTCCGGGCGGGCCCAACAGGAGCCCCATCTAGTTATTGGACAGCAACTATCGTACACGGGGCGTTGCGGAGAACGTGGCCGGACCGCGTTCCGCAGCGTCAATCGCGCGACGGTGCGCGAGCCGTCGCTGGCACGTGCCGCCGCACGCGGCCGCGGGCGTGCGGCCGCGCGCACCGACACGGTTGTCCAACTGCATCGAACAGAATCGGCTGGATCGGGGCGATTCGGGCCGCGGCGCCGCGCCTCTGGCTGAAACGCGCTTGTAACGCCTCCGCACGGAGCTACGTCACGCGATCGCGACCAAGCGCTCGGAGGCTAGGGACGAGGACGCGTCGCCTGCACCTTCCACATCCATTCCGGGGGGCGCGCGTTCCGGCTCCGGGGTGGCTCGCCCGGTGATACCACCGAGGGCGAGTCCCGGAGTCTCCAATCGCCGGGACAGATGGGCGTCTCCGGAGCGGAGGCGCTCATCCGTGTGTTGGGTCCGTGGTCCGGGCGCGATTGGTCTCGATCACCTCGTCGACGAGCCGCTCGAGGGCGCGGTCATCGAGCTTGCGGCCCGCCTTCTCCTCGACCTGCTCGCGGCTGACACGGAGCACCTCGTCGCGCGGGACCCGGAACCCGCCCGGGAGGCGAACGCCCTCCACGTCGCCGTTCCGGATCATCGTCCGGATCGAACCTGCAGATCGGCCGAGCACCCAGCCCAGCTCCGTCGTCGAGAGGTAGTCCTTCACTCCGGCTTGTCGCCGAAAATCGTGTAGTGCCAGGGCTTCTCGGCCTCGCCGGTCAGCTCGATCATCACGTGCTTGACCCGGGTGTACTCCTCGAACGAGTACATCGACATGTCCTTGCCGAAGCCCGACTGCTTGAAACCGCCATGCGGCATCTCCGACGCGACCATCAGGTGGTCGTTGACGAGGACGTGCCCGAAGTCGAGGTCGCGGGCCGCGCGCATCGCGCGGAAGACGTTCGTCGTCCAGACCGATGAGGCGAGGCCGTAAGCGGTGTCGTTCGCCAGCCGGATCGCCTCGTCGTCCGAATCGAACGGGAGGACGACGACGACCGGGCCGAAGACCTCCTGGCGGACGATCTCGGACGACTGGGCGGCGTCGACGATCACGGTCGGCCGGTAGAAGGCGCCATCCGGAAGCCCGGGAACGGCCGCTCGCTCGCCGCCGGTCAGGACCCTCGCGCCGTCCACGATCGCCCGCCGGACGAAGCCCTCGACGCGCTCGACCTGCGCCGCGCTGATGAGCGAACCGAGGTCGGTGGACGGGTCGAACGGGTCGCCGACACGCACGCCCTCGAACAGCTCGACGAGCCGTTCGACGAAGGCGTCGTAGGCCGGCCGCTGGACGTAGAGCCGGGTGGCCGCGGTGCAATCCTGGCCGCCGTTGATGAGCGCGCCGGCGGTCGCGCCGCGGGCCGCGGCCTCGATGTCGGCGTCGTCGAACACCACGAACGGCGCCTTGCCGCCGAGCTCGAGGTGGAGCCGCTTGAGCGTTCCGGCGGCACCGGCCATGATCCGCCGGCCCGTCGCAGTGTCGCCGGTGAGGGATACGAGGTCGATCCCCTCGTGTGCGGCGATCGCCGAGCCGACGACGTCGCCGCGGCCGGTCACGACGTTGAGCACGCCGTCGGGCAACCCGGCCTCGCGGGCCAGCTCGGCGACCCGCAGCGTGGTGAACGGGGTGGCCGAGGCCGGCTTGATGACGACGCTGTTGCCGGCGGCCAGCGCGGGCCCGAGCTTCCAGGCCGCCATCCAGATCGGGTAATTCCAGGGCGCGACCTGGCCGACGACGCCGATCGGCTCTCGCCGGACCATCGACGTATGCGAGCCGCTGTACTCCGCGGCGGCCTTGCCCTCGAGATGCCGGACCGCGGTCGCGAAGAACCGCAGGTTGTCGATCGTGAACGGCAGGTCCGACTCGCGCCGGAGCTTGTACGCGGAGCCGGTCTGGAGGGTCTCGAGGCGGGCCAGGTCATCAGCGTCGCGCTCGAGGAGGTCGGCGAGTCGCAGGAGGACCGCCGATCGTTCGGACAGGAGGGCCCGGCTCCAGGACCCGGCGTCGAAGGCGCGGCGCGCCGCGGCCACCGCCCGGTCGACGTCGTCCGGCGTTCCGGCCGGCACGCGCCCGATGAGCTCACCGGTGGCGGGGCTGCGGACCTCGAGCCACTCGCCCGACGCCGACTCGACCGCCTGACCGCCGATCGACATCGGGACGTCGTTCGCGACATCGACCGCCATCTCGCTCCCCTGCTCCGCCGGCCCCAGCCGCGCGAGCCTAGCACCGGATCGGCGACACTTGGCGCTCGTGGCACCCCTCGAGATCGTCGCGATCATCGCGGCCGGGCTCGCGGCCGGAACGATCAACACGATCGTCGGGTCGGGCTCGCTCATCACGTTCCCGACGCTCCTGGCGCTCGGCTATCCGCCGGTCGTCGCCAACGTCTCGAACACGATCGGGCTGATGCCGGGCTCGTTGAGCGGCGCGGTCGGATACCGCCGCGAGCTCGCGGGACAGCGCGGCCGCGCGGCCGTCCTGGGCACGGCCTCGATCCTCGGAGGGATCACCGGCGGGATCCTCCTCCTCGCACTCCCCGCGGCCGCGTTCGAGGTGATCGTGCCGTTCCTCATCATCGCCGCGGTCGTGCTCGTGGCGCTTCAGCCGCGCCTCTCGGCGGCGATGGCGCGCCGGCGAACGTCCGGCCAGGAGCACATCGCGCCGCTGTTCGTGACCGTCTACCTGACCGGCATCTACGGCGGCTATTTCGGCGCCGCGCAGGGCGTCATCCTGATCGCCCTCCTCGGCATCTTCCTGGCCGAGGACATCCAGCGCCTCAACGGCCTCAAGAACGTACTCGCGTTCCTCGTCAACGGGGTGGCCGCGATCCTCTTCGCGATCGTCGCCCCGGTGAACTGGTCTGCCGCCGTCCTCCTCGCGATCGGCTCCGTCGTGGGTGGCCAGATCGGCGCCGTCGTCGGACGCCGTCTCTCGCCGCTCGTGCTGCGGGGGGTGATCATCGTGGTCGGGACGGTCGTCGCGATCAAGCTCCTGATCGGCTAGCGAGCCGCGCTCGCGCGGACCTCCGCCGCGCACTCCCGGAGGAGCCGCCATGCCAGCTCGACGTGGCGACGCTCGGTCCGGAGGTTCCCGATCGCGAGCCGGATCGTGAAGCGGTCACCGAGCCGGGTGTGCGAGAGGAAGACCTCGCCGGTCGCGTTGAGTCGGTTGAGGAGGGCCTCGTTGAGCCCATCGAGGTCCGCGACGTTGTCCGGCGCGTACCGGAAGCAGACCGTCGAGAAAGGCGCCGGCGCGAGCAGCTCCCAGTCGGGATCGGCCGCGACCCAGCCCTCGAACTCCCGGGCGAGGGCGAGGTGGGCGCGAACGGCCTCGCGGAGCCGCTCGAGCCCGAACCAGCGCAGGTGGACCCACAGCTTGAGGGCGCGGAAGCGGCGCCCGAGCTGCGGTGTCAGCTCGCTGTAGTCGCGGACGGGTGCCGAGCGATCGAGCGTCCGGAGGTACTCCGGGACGAGGCTGAACGCCGCCCGCAGCTGGTCGATCCGGCGGCTCAGCAGGAGCGACGCGTCGAGCGGGACGAAGAGCCACTTGTGGGGGTTGACGACGATCGAATCGGCCCGCTCCCAGCCGGTGAAGGCGGGCCGGAGCTCGGGCGCGATCGCCGCAGCGCCGGCATAGGCCGCGTCGACGTGGAGCCACAGGCCCTCGGCCGCCGCCACGTCCGCGACCTCCGCGACCGGGTCGACCGACGTGGACGAGGTCGTCCCGAGGGTCGCGACGACTGCAATCGGGCGTCGCCCGGCCGCACGATCCTCCGCGATCCGGCCCGGCAGCAGGTCGACCTGCATCCGGTAAGCGTGGTCAGCCGGGATCCTCACGAGGGACGCCGCCCCGAGCCCGAGCGTCATGCAGGCCTTCTCGATCGAGCTGTGCGCTTCGGTCGAGGCGTAGACGACGAGATCCTCGAGACCTCGACCGTCGAGCCCGGCCCGTGACGCGTCCACGTTCGCGGCCTCGCGGGCCGCGGCGAGGGCGATGAGCGACGAGGTCGAAGCGGTGTCCGTGATGAGGCCGTCGAACGTCGCCGGCAGCCCCAGCGCGTCGCGCAGCCAGCCGACGACGACGCCCTCGAGCTCGGTCCCGATCGGCGACGTCCGCCACAGCATCGGGTTCTGGCCGATCGCCGCCGTCAACAGCTCCCCGAGGATCCCCGGGCCCGAGGCGGTCGTGGCGAAATAGGCGAAGAAGGCCGGGTGCTGCCAGTGGGTGGCATTGGGCACGACCAGTCGCTCGTAGTCCGCGAGGATCGCCTCGACCGGCTCGCCGTCCTCGGGGGCGGCCGGCGGAAAGAGCGGCCCGATCGTCCCCGGCTCGACCGGCGGGAAGACCGGAAACGATTCGATCCGCTCGAGGTAGTCCGCGATCAGGTCGACGGTTCGATGGACGGCCGCGCGAAACGCCTCGGGCGACATGTCACGGTTGGGGTCGGGCATCGCCGGGAATCATGCGCCTCCGCCCTCGGCGGCGCCCCTCGGGACGGTACGATCAACACCCGGCACGGTCGATAGATTCGACCCGCTCATCCAGCCCCCGCGAGCCTGGCGAGCCGTTCCCGTGACCTCTGCGTCCGCCCAGCACAGCCTCGGCCGCCTCCCCGGACTCGACGGTCTCCGCGCGATCGCGGTCGCCGCCGTCGTCGTCTACCACCTCGGCCTCGGTCTGGCACCGGGCGGCTTCCTCGGCGTCGAGGTCTTCTTCGTGATCAGCGGCTTCCTGATCACGGCCCTGCTCCTGACCGAGTGGCGCGCGACCGGCTCGATCTCGCTGCCGCGGTTCTGGGCCCGCCGCGCACGACGGCTGCTGCCCGCTCTCTTCGCGCTGCTGCTCGCGACCCTGGCGCTCGCCGCGATCGCGTTCCCGTCGGAGCTGGCGCGGCTGCGGTCGGATGCCCTCGCGTCATTCGCGTACGTCACGAACTGGTACCTGGTCGTCGCTCAGCAGCCGTATTTCGAGACAGTCGGCCGCCAGTCGCCGCTCCTCCACCTCTGGTCGCTCGCGATCGAGGAGCAGTTCTATCTGGTCTGGCCGGTCGCGCTCGTCGTGGTCCTGTTCGTTGCCGGTCGTGCCGGCGCCGTCGGACTCGCCGTCGCGGGGATCGCGGCCTCGATCGCGGCGACGCTCGTCCTCTACCTGCCGGACACGGACCCGTCGCGCATCTACTACGGCACCGACACCCGCGCCGCCGGCCTCCTCGCCGGCGCACTGCTCGCGGTGATCATGCTTCCCGGCCGGAGGCAGCTGACGGTGGCGCCCTCATTCGCGCGGCGCATCATCGCCGACGGCGGAGCGCTGCTCGCGCTCGGTGGGATCGTCGCCGGATTCGCCCTCCTCGACGAGACCGACGCGCTCCTCTTCCCCTACGGGCTGCTCGGGATCGACGTCGCAACGGTCGTCCTCATCGCGGCGGTCGTCGGCCCCGCGGGCCGTCTCGTCGCGGCCGCGCTCGAGATGCCGCCGATGCGATGGCTCGGTACGCGCTCGTACGCGGTCTACCTCTGGCACTGGCCCGTCTTTGCCTTCACCCGCCCCGGGCTCGACGTACCGCTCGACGGGGTCGCAAACGTCACCTTTCGGCTCGTCGTCACGCTCGTCCTCGCCGAGGCCTCCTTCCGCTTCGTCGAGCGCCCGATCCGCGGCGGCGCGCTCGGGCGAGCGTGGACGGCATGGCGCGCTCGCGATCGCTCATGGCTCCGACGCGTCGTGGACCCGCGGCCGGTCGCCCTGGTCGCGTCGACAGGCCTCGTCGCCGCCCTGCTCGCGCACGTCGCCGTCGCGACGCCACCACCGCCGCCGGCCGAGGTTCCCGTGGCCGCGATCGACGGCCTCGTCACGCCACCGCCCGACGCGGACGGCGGCAGCGCCGGTGACCCCGTCTCGCTGCCGGTGGCCGCCGTCAGCGGCGCCGGTTCACGCGACCCGATGGCGGCCGATCAGACGGCGGGCCCGGGGCGCTCGCACGGGTCGCGGGAGCCGTCGTCCGAGGACGGCCCGGCCGAGGCCCGCGCCATGGGCCCAGGGCACCTTCGGCGCGTGCCCGTCGCGGAGCCGGTCCTCGGCGTCGGGGAGTCGGTCCTGATCGCCGCCGCCCCATCGCTCGCCCTCGTCGTCGGGCCCCTCGACGTCGACGCGGCCGTCGGCCGTCGCGTCACCGACGACGTCGCCGCGATCCGGAAGCGGGCGGCACAGGGGCGGCTCGGCCGGACCGTGATCGTCAACATCGGCAACAACGGGCCGATCTACTCGCGCGATCTCGACGCGGCGATGGACGGTCTCCGCGACGTGCAGACGGTGGTCTGGGTGAACGTCTCCGTCCCGCGTCCCTGGGAGACCCACAACAACCGGCTCATCGCCGAGTATGCGGCCGATCAGCCGAACGTCCGCCTCGTCGACTGGCACACCGCGAGCAGCGGCCATCCCGAGCTGTTCGCACCGGACGACGTCCACCCGAACCGCGACGGCGCGCGGCTCATGGCAAGCCTCGTGGCCCAGGCGCTCGAACCCTAGGTCCGGCCGATCGGCTCTCGGTGCGCCGGTGCGTCGGTGCGCCATCCGAAACCGGACTGCAAGCCGCTCCGACGTTCGGCCCGGCGCGTCCGGATGACCGCCGGGGCCAGATTCCGGCGGATGACGGACCGATCTCTCGACGCCGGCGAGCACCTGCGAGCAGCCTCCGACGCGATCATGCTGCTGCTGGCCGAGATCGGACAGCTCGAGCGGCACAAGCGCTCCATGGCCCCGCGCGATCCGCGCTTCGACGACCTCGCCACCTCGGTCCGCCGCGGGGCCGAGGCCCTCGCCCAGTTCACGGCTGAAGAGGAGAGCTGGGCAACCGATCCGCCTCCCGGCGTGACGACGATCGAGCGAACGGCGGTGCAGCCCGGGCTGAACGCCATCCTCGAGCGCTGGCGCGCCGTCGAACGTGCGCTCGACGCGGCTGAACCGGGCTCGGCCGAGGCTGTCCGGCTCTTCGAGGAGTTCGAACGGTTGCGGGCGGAGTACCTCGCCGTGTTCCGGGCCCACGAGCAGCGCGCGAACGGCGAGCGGCCGAGCTCGGGCGAGTAACCGAGCGCCCGCGCTCGGCGCCGCCGCGTAATCGCAACGCCATCAGGGTTCGGCGTTCTTCCTGCTTGGTCACGGGGCCGTGACCATTCACGCGATGGCAACGTGGGCGGGCGCCGCGCCGCTTGGCGGTGCCCTGAGTGTCACAACACTTCCGAGCGCCCACGTTTCGTCGTTGCTCGAGCGACTGCGCGCGCGCCGAGCCGAAGCCGGATCCAGCGGCCGAACGGATCCTGTCGGGCTCGGCGGTGACGACGTCGGGTTGGCACCGCTGCCCGAGTCGGAGCCCGAGATCGGGCGCCTCCTCGACCTGTCGTTCTTCGCGACACTGTTGACGGAGGAGAACACACCGATCCGCTTTGCGGTCGCGTACCTCCCGCCGTCCGCCGACGGCCCCGCTCTTCGCCACCTCCAGCGACCGCTTCCATTCACGCCCGAGTCGGTCCGGCGGCTCGCGCCATCGGCGGACCCCGAGCTCACGTGCCTCGGCGTGTGGCGTTCGGGCGAAGACCTGTGCATCTGGGGCCTCGTCGACGCACCCCGGATCGTGTGCCTCCAGATCGTGGGCTCCGAGACCGGAGTCCTCCGGATCTCCTACCTGCGGCAGACGCAGATGACGTACGCCCATGGCATCGGCCATGTGCGGTCGGAAGCCGATCCCACCTTCATGACCTCGATTCAGTTGATCGGCTCCGCCCTGCGGCTGACCGAGCCGCAGTGGTACCGGCCACGAGCATTGCTCGCGCTCGCCGAGGCCATCGTGCGGACCGGCCGGGGTGGATCTCTCCTCGTGTCGAAGCGCCCGCGCGAGGAGGTGCGGCGGCACCGAATCAGCCTCACCTACCCTGCCAGCGAGCCCCTCACCACGCTGACCGACGCGGGGCTGGAGTCCGCCGTCGCTTCGCCGGCCACGTCGCCCCACGCCTCGCTGTTCAAGCCTTTCGGCGAACGAGGCCGCCAGATCGACATCCGGCGATCTGCCCGCCTGGCGGCGGTCGACGGCGCCATCCTCCTCGACCACCACCTCCGAATCGCGGGCTTTGGGGCAATGATCGACGTTCGCGGGATGCGGAACGGAGGACGGGTGCATCTTCTCGATCTGTCGGGACGAGTCCCGGACCTGCCACCGGTACCCGCCCTCAAGGGAATCTCGACGACGTCCGTGATGTCGCTGGCCGACCTCGGTGGGCAACGCCACCAGTCGGCGGTCCGGTGGTGCTCGAGCTCGCGGACGGCACTCCTCGCGATCGTCTGCTCGCACGACGGACCTACGGCGCTCGTCACGCCCGCCGAGGATGGAGACGTCGTCGTCGTTCCGAACCTCGAAACCTCGCCCGACAGCTGGTAGCCCCGACGACCGACCGAAAGCGGCACGAACAGCACGAGCGGCGCGTCGATCGCTCGGGAGGCTGGTGAGCGGCTCGACTCCCACGGTGTGCTACCCACCGAGACAGATCTGGTCCGCAAGGCGTAAATTCCCCGCCCATGGGCAGCGAATTGCCCAGGCTCCTGCGGAGCCTGCGCGAGGTGGATGCCGCTCTCCATCGCCTCGATCGCTCCTCTCCCGAGTACGCGACGCTCGTGCGCGAGCTCGAGCGGATCGCCCGAGAGGTGCTGTACGCAGGCGAGGGCCCGGGTACCGAGACAGCCGCACCCGAGGCCGACCCCCTCGACGCCGCGATCGAACAGGCCGAGGGTTCCCCCGAGACGTAACGTTCGCGCCCTGACCCGTGGGATCGAGGGCCGGTCCGGACGTCATCGAGCTCGGGGACGACGATAGGCCGTCGTTCGCCTGCGGAGCGTGCCTGCTCGCGCAGCCGCCACCACCGCCTGGACTCGCGACACGCCTTCGGTATGACCCGCTCGAGCGCAACGGCTGCAACGTGCGCGGGCGACCGGGTGCCTCGATCCGTTAGGACGCGTTCACGTGTCTGAGCGAGAGCGTCTCGGCCTCGACTGAAAGGAGGTCCGAGATGGCCCAGCTCGGCGTTGTCCTGATCCTGGTCGGCCTCGGTTCGTTCCTGCTCCCGTTGATCGGCTACCAGTTCACGCTTGTCTCGCTCTTTGACGAGCAGCAGCCGTGGACGGGCATCGTGATCATCGCGCTCGGGATCGCCCTCGTCGCCTGGGCGCTCGCCCGGCAGCGAAGTACCGCCGCGCGATCCTGAGGCGAGCCACGGTCGGCTCTCCTGCCATCGGCGAGACCGAACCGCTGGCGCAGCCCGTGTCGAGGCGGCCAAGTCGGCTGCTAGCCTTCGATCATCTCGACCTATCAGACTCGTCGCACGGCTCTGCTCGACCGGCTGACCCAGGCCGGGCTCTCAGACTCGGACGCAGCGCGCCTCGTGCGCGAATGGGAATTCGAGGCCAACCGCCGTGGCGTCGACCAGCAGACGAGCGCATTCTGGGTCGAGGGCGAGGCGTTCATCCGCGAGCGGCACCGTCAGGACATGTCCGACCGGAACGTTTAACGCACCGATGTAACGCCCACGGCCGAGCCGGTGCCGACGACCGTGACCGCCAAGTCGGGGCGACCGGCGCGTTGTCGCAGAACCTCGGGCGCGCAATGATGTGGAACGTGGAGTTCGGCCCGGTCGCGCTGACCACCGTTCTCGTTGCCCTCGCGGGCCCGCTCGCGGTGGCGCTGGGCTGGTGGCTCGGCAGGCGGGGGGAACGCGAACGGACGCTGCGAGAGGAACGAAAAGAGGCCTACATCGCCTTCGTCCACGCCGCGTTCCGCTTCCGGTTCTGCACCGACGAACAACGGCGCGAAATCCGGGACGAGAGGTGGGGCGCGCTTGCCCGAGTCGTGCTCGTTGCACCCCCGCCGGTCGCCGAGGCCGCCAGCTACCAGGTGTCGTGGGGCGAGCGGCTACTGGAGCCCGGTCTCGGGCCCGCCGATCGCCAGCTCGTCTATGCGGGAATGTGGGAGCGCAACCGAGCGTTCATGCGGGCCGCGCGGACGGATCTCAACGTCGGAGACGCCGATCCGTGGGAGGGTATCGAGCCCATCATCGGCGAGCGGGTCGACTTCAAGCGCCGAACAGACGCGTAGCCGTCGCGACGCTCCGTAAAGTACGGCGACGGGCTGAACCTCGCACTCGTGACGGCGCTGCTCGCCTCGAACGTGCCGCATGGACTGGCCTTGTCGTCGCCGGACTCCTGTGGGTCCTCGGGTGATCGGGAGGCTGACCTCGGGGTCGCCAGAGATCTCGCGCCGTCAGCTGCCGGTCGCGCTCGTACCGCCTGGCTGAGAGCCGAGCGTAGCGTTCACCGATGAGCGAGGAGCAGCCGTTCTACGCGACCGCCGACTTGAACACGGCCATCTACGACCCGCGCACGGCGTTGCAGCTCGCCCAAACGGTTCTCGGCGACGACATCGCTTTCTACGGTGAGCTCGCTCGCGAGGTCGGCGGCCACGTGCTCGAGGTCGGCTGTGGCACGGGCCGCGTCGCGATCGAGCTCGCCCGCGACGGATACGACGTCACCGGCGTGGATGTGTC
>DASXWX010000148.1:0-2284 GCA_036503395.1 Candidatus Limnocylindrales bacterium | reverse complement strand
GACGACGGCCGGAGGGCGACGGTCCGGGCCGTCGTGACCCTCGCGTCGGTCCTCGACCGCTCGGTCGAGGCGGTCGACGTCGGCGCCTCGGCCGGGGTCCGCGTCGTCGCGACACCGGGCGAGCCCGGGACAGAGCCCGAGGTCCGCTGGGCCGTCGCCCGAACGGCCGCACTCGTCCCCGACGCCACGACCGACGAGATCGTCGACGGCGTCCTGGCCTGGTCGGTCGTCGCCCTCGACCGCCACCGGATGCGGGACCGGCTCCGCGAGCTGCGCGAGACGCCATGGGCCGACGCCGACGGCGACGGTGCCCTGCTTCGGCTGGCCGTCGCCCGGGCGTCGGTGGGTCGCCTGGTCGCGGCGTCGAAGGCGGTGGATCCCCGGAGTGCCCCCGACCTCATTCTCGCGGCCGGCGGCGCCTGGGCAGTGGCGCCAGGCCCCGCCATCGCCCTCGCGCTGGCCGACGTCCTGCGACGACCCGGTGCGAGCCAGCTCGCATACGACCACGCCCGGCTCCTCGGACCTCTCGGGTCGATCGAGGATCCGGTCGAGCGTCGATCGATCGTCGCCGATCTCGCCGACGACCTGCTCGCCCCGCTCGGCGGTGTCGTCGTCCCGGCAGGTCTCCGTCCCGGCCGTACCGCCGGGCGGCTCGTCGTCCACGCCGCGGGCGGCTCGACGGAGCTGGACCTCGTTCCGGGCGGTCTCGAGCTCGTCGACCTCCCACCCGGCGAATCGGCGGTGGCCGAGCTCCAGTTCCGCGACCAGGTGTCCCTCGGGACGCGTGGCCGCCGCTTCGCGCTCGAGCTCGGCGGTGGGCTCGGCGGCCTCCTCATCGACCTCCGCGACATCCCGCTGCGGCTCCCGGATCGCCTCGAGCGCCGGCGCGAGCTACTCGGTGCATGGCAGCAGTCGCTGTGGGCCGGGCTCGAGCAATGAGCGGCATCGTCGCGTCGGAGCGGCCGGCGGCGGTCGGCACGAGGTCCGGCCGCGATCTCGACCTGGTCGCGGTGACTCCGCTCGCGATCGACCGGCCGCGGCTGCGGGTCGGCCTCTCGGCGGGCGACCGGCCGCTCGTCGCCGAGGGCGAGGCGGTCGCGCCCGGCACGGCGCTCGTCGACGTCCTTCGCGACGCGCGGATCGAGGTGGTGGCCGGCGACGGGCACGAGCCCGGCGCCCGCGTCCACGTCGGTGGGCGCCGCGGCGAGGACGGCACGGACGAGGGCGAGCTGCTCTTCACCGACGGTTCGCGCCACCGGCTCGTCGTCGGGGACCACGTTGAATCCATCGAGTCGCCTGCGCCCGGGGTCGTCCGTTCGGTTCGACCGGGCATCGAGCTCGTGGTCGAGCTCGACGGCTCGGCGCTGCCCGGCACGCTGGCACTCGGCGTGCCGACGCACGGTCGCCTCGAGCTCGCGACCGACGAGGGTGGCGAGCTCCGACCCGGCTCGGTCGACGTCGGCCGAGCGGGCACCATCCTCGTCGTCGGGTCGCGCGTCGACGCCGAGACGCTGACGCGGGCACGGGCGATGGGCGTGCGCGGGATCGTCGTCGCCGCGTTGCCGGGCAAGGAGACGCGGGACTTCACGGCCTCCGAGCGGCGTCAGCGCGCGGCGCTCCATCGGCTCCCGCCGTTCGGGGTCCTCGTTCTCGACGGCGCGATTCGACGTCCGATCGCGGGTCCCGTCATGGGACTCCTCCGGTCGCTCGAGGGGCGCGAGGTGGGCCTGTCGATCGATCCGCCCGGCCTCGTCTTCGGCGCCGATCCGCCCGCCCCGCCTCCGGCCGACCTCGTCATCGTCCGCGGCGGTCCGCTCGCGGGGCGCTCGGGCGCATTCGCCGGGCTCGCGGGCGTGCGCCGGTTCGCGGCGGGCGTTCACCTCGAGGCCGCCTTCGTGCGATTCCCGACCGGGGAGACCCACCCGGTGCCGCTCGGCGATCTCGTCCGGTTCGGCTGAAGGGCAACGCCGACATGGCCACGCCGCTCGTCGCCCAACGCCTCGTCCGCTCCACGGACCAGGAAGCGACCCGAGCCCTCGGCCGACGACTCGCGACCGTCGCCGAGGCCGGTGACCTCGTGTGTCTCTACGGGGAGCTCGGGGCCGGCAAGACACAGCTCGCGAAGGGCTTTGCTGCCGGGCTCGGGGTGCAGGACACCGTCAATTCACCGAGCTTCGTCCTGATGACCGAATACGAGGGCCGGGTGCGGCTGTTCCATCTCGACCTCTTCCGGCTCGCGGACGCGGCCGACGTCGTGGCCGGCGGCCTCGTGGATGAGCGCCAG
>DASXWX010000147.1:0-5869 GCA_036503395.1 Candidatus Limnocylindrales bacterium | reverse complement strand
CGCAGAGCACGGCTTCTTCGCCCGCGACAGCCGCTTCGTGTCCGGCTACGAGCTGTCGATCAACGGGCGCCGGCCGCTGCTGCTCAACTCCTCGCCGATCCAGTTCTTCTCGTCCCGCTTCGAGTTCACCAACGATCGGATCAACGACCCGAACGGGCCGATCGAGCCACACACGATCTCGCTTCGCCTCGACCGCACGATCGCGGGCGGCGTCCACGAGGACTACGACGTCATCAACTACGGTCGGCGCACGGTCCGGCTGGCGATCGAGATCCGGCTCGAGTCGGACTTCGCCGACATCTTCGACGTGAAGTCCGGGGCGATCGTCCGGCGCGGCGAGCTCAACACGCGATGGTTCCAGCGCCGTGCGGAGCTCCGGACGGACTACGTGAACGGCGATTTCCATCGCCAGCTCATCGTGGAGGTGGATCGCGCGTCGTCGCGGCCGCAGTTCGCGAACGGACGGCTCGTCTTCGTCGCGCTCGTCCCCCCGAAGGACGTGTGGCACACCTGTCTTCGCTGGCTGCCCGTGACCGGGTCGCGCGGACGGCCGTCGACGCTCGCCTGCAGCGCGATCGCGGAGCCGCTCCGCGAGGTGCGCGAGCATCGCCTGCCGCTGGTCCGGCTCGACACGAGCAACGGCACCGTCCGTCACGCCTGGGACCAGGCCGTCGACGACCTCGAGGCGCTCCGCCTCGAGGACCCGACCTTCGAGCGGTCGGTGGTGATCCCGGCCGCCGGCGTGCCCTGGTTCGTGACACTGTTCGGGCGCGACTCGCTGACGGTGTCACTCCAGGTTGTGGCGGGCTATCCGGAGTTCGCCGACGGCGCGCTGCGGCGCCTCTCGGCCCTCCAGGCCACGCAGGACGACGCCGAACGCGACATGGAGCCGGGCAAGGTTCCGCACGAGATCCGCCACGGCGAGCTGGCCCAGCTCGGGATCCTGCCGTACACGCCCTACTACGGCACACACGACGCGACGAGCCTCTTCCTCATCGTGCTCTCGCTCTACTTCGACTGGCTGGGCGACGCGGGGCTCATCGAGCGCTACCTGCCGGCGGCGGAGGCCGCCCTCGCCTGGATCGACCGCTACGGGGATCGTGACGGCGACGGCTTCCAGGAGTACGCCACGCGCTCCTCACGCGGCTATCGGAACCAGGGCTGGAAGGACGCCTACGATGCGATCCCGCACGAGGACGGCTCGCTCTCGCCGCTGCCGACGGCGCTCGTCGAGCTTCAGGGCTACGCCTACGACGCGAAGGTCCGGCTCGCCCGGCTCTACGAGGTCATCGGGCGGTCGGAGCAGGCGGGCCGCCTCCGTCGCGACGCGGAGTCGCTGTTCGAGCGCGTGAACGACGCCTTCTGGTGGGAAGCCGAGGGGACCTACTACCTCGGGCTCGACGGCGACAAGCGGCCGATCAGGACGATCGCCTCGAACCCCGGGCACCTCCTCTCGTCGGGCATCGTCCCATCCGATCGCGCCGCGCGGGTGGTGGAGCGCCTCATGCGCGACGACCTCTACTCGGGCTGGGGGATTCGGACGCTGAGCTCGGACCATCCCGCGTACAACCCGTTCAGCTACCACACCGGCAGCGTGTGGCCCCATGACAACGCGATCATCGCCGACGGCTTCCGCCGGTACGGGTTCGCGCGGGAGGCGGCGGCGATCGCAGGCGGAATGTTCGACGCCGCGGGCCGGCTCGTCGCCTACCGGCTCCCGGAGCTGTTCGCCGGCCTGCCGCGGCAGCCCGGCAGCTTCCCGGTCCAGTACCTCGGGGCGAACGTGCCCCAGGCCTGGGCGTCCGGGGCGGTGATCCACCTCGTCGGGACGCTCGCGGGGATCCGGGCCCACAGCGACGGCCGGGAGTCGATGATCAGCGTCGACCCGGCCCTGCCGGAGTGGCTGCCCGACCTGACACTCCGCAACCTGCGCGCGGGTCGCGGATCCCTGTCGCTTCGGATCCTCGGCGGCACGGCGGAGGTCCTCGAGAACACGACCGGTTTTCGGGTGGACCTGCCGACGGTCGAGCACTCGGCCGACGGTGGCGTTTCCGTGCGGTGACCCGCCGTCGAACAAGCGAAGGCGCCGGACCCGCGAACGGACCCGGCGCCCTGAAGGCCGAGGAACCTAGACGGCCACCGGGACCGGCTTCTCGATCGGGACGCCGACGAGGCTGCCCCACTCCGTCCAGCTGCCGTCGTAGTTGCGGACTCGCTGGTAGCCGAGGAGCTCCTTGAGGACGAACCACGAGTGCGACGAGCGCTCGCCGATCCGGCAATAGGCGATGACGTCCTTGTCGGGCGTCACGCCCTTGGCCTCGTAGAGCTGGCGCAGCTCGTCGGCGCTCTTGAACGTGCCGTCCTCGCGGACCGTCTGGGCCCACGGGATCGACGCGGCGCCCGGGATGTGCCCGGCGCGCTGGGCCGTCTCACTCATGCCGGGCGGGGCGATCACCTCGCCGTTGAACTCGGCCGGGCTGCGGACGTCCACGAGGACGAGCTCGCTGTCGCCGAGGCGCGGCAGGATGTCGTCCCGGAACGCCCGGAGCGAGCTGTCGACGTCGGGCAGCTGGTAGCCCGTCGGGGCATGGTCGGGGACGTCGGTCGTGACGGGCAGACCGTTGTCGAGCCAATACTTGCGCCCGCCGTTGAGGATGCGGACGTCGCGGTGCCCGTACAGCTTCAGCTGCCAGTAGGCCCAGGCCGCGAACCAGTTGTTGTTGTCGCCGTAGAGGACGATCGTCGTGTCAGGGCCGATCCCTGAGCGCGACAGCAGCTCGCTGAACTCCTCGCGCGTCGCGATGTCGCGGCGGATCCCGTCGGCGAGCTGGCTCGTCCAGTTCCAGCCGACGGCGCCCGGAATGTGGCTCTGCTCGTACGAGGTCGTGTCGACGTCCACCTCGACGAACCGGACGTTCGGATCGTCGAGGTGCTGCCGGGCCCAGTCGGCGTCGACGAGGGCGGTGTCGTTGGCGTAGCCGGTGACGGTCATTCCAAATCTCCTGGGGCGTTGAGGCCTGACGGGGCCGTTTTGGGGGACGAGGCGGTCGGGAGAGTCGCGGGCGGCCGGCGCTCAGTCGCGCGGGACGACCCGCCGGGGACACGCGCAGCGGCCCATCAATGCCCTACTCACCGGTCGGCCGATCGCGGCGGCTGAACTCGTCGAGGGCGGTCTCGCACCGGGCGCGGATCCGGCCCGCCTGGCGGACGATCCAGGGATCCACCCGTGTCGTGTCCTCGACCCGGAGGGTCGAGCCCGTCGGTCCGTCCTCGATCTCGATGCCGTCGTGATTGCGGTAGTCGACGAACCAGTTCGCCTGGAGCTGGACGAGGACATCCGTCACGACCGGGCGCTCGAACAGCCAGCCGACGTGGCGGGCGTTGAGGCGATCGACGAGCTCGTCGATCCGGATCGCCCGGCCACGCGGCAGGCGGGCGACGAGATCGATCACCCGCAGGGCCGCGAAGGGGTCGCCGGCCTCGGCGACCACGGGCGGATCGAGGTCGGCGGCGGGCAGACCGTGCGGCGCGGGACGGAGCTCAGTGGGGGCCGCGAGCGTCATTTCCGACGAGATTACTCGGGATTAGCGGCGAGCGTCCAGCGTCTCACTTTGAGGTACCCGGGGCGATTGCGATTGGGTTGCCGACCGATGGAGCACCCGTTCCCGACGCCTACGGTCGGGATCGAGCCGGCCGCCCGGTCGGACCCGCCAGGAGGAACCGCCATGCACCCGCTCGTCGCTTACGACCTCGCCAAGCTCCGCATCTCCGAGGCGCACCAGCTCGCGGAGCGCGAGCGCCGCTTCCGGATCGCCGACGACCTCGACGACGCCACGCTCGGCGTCCGCTTCCCCGGACGGGCGCCGTTCCGGAGCCTGGGCGTTCGGCCCGCGATCTCCGGCCTCGCTCCCGACGGCCTGTCTCGCTGACAGGCCGTCGGGCCACGCTCCGAAATTGGCATTGCCGCGGGGGCCCCGGAGGCGCAGGATGGCGCCCCGCGACCGTGCGAGGGCGATGCCGGAGGTAGGGGCGATGCATCTCCAGGTTCGGACGACCGTGAAGAGCGGATCGGGGGGCAGCCTCGGCGCTGCCGTGTCGTACGAGTCGGAGCCGATCGTCGGTGATCCCGTCGAGGCCAGGCCGGGCGCGCTCCACGGGGTCCTCCAGCTCCTGCGCGAGGGGGAGTTCAACCTGCGCGTGGCATCGGGCCGTGCAATCGAGACGACCGGCGAGTTCATCTTCGCCGTCGGCCCCGAGGACGACGACGAGGAGCACGAACGGCAGACGCAGGCGGCCGCAGCGCTGCTTCGTGACAACGGGTATCCGTCGCGGATCGTGCGGACCCACCACCTGGACGTCTCCGACCAGGTCGGCGCACTCGACGACGCGATCGCCGGGCTGCCGCAGAACGAGCTGGTCAACGAGCTCTTCGTCGGGACCCCGAACGCCGACGGCACCATCCCGCTCCAGGTCACGACGATCCGCGTCTCGGCGGGGACATAGTCGCGCCGGCGGCCGCGGCGTCCGACGGCGGCCCCAGGACCCCGAGGCGGGCGGCGAGGATCGCGGCCTCGACCCGGCTCGAGACACCGAGCTTGTCGAGGATGTGGCTCACGTGGACGCTCGCCGTCTTTCTCGTGATGAAGAGCGTCTCCGCGATCTCGCCGTTCGAACGCCCGTCGGCGACGAGCGCGAGGACCTCGAGCTCGCGCTCCGACAGCGCGGGGCCCGGGTAGGCGCCGGCGGCTGAGCGACGCGCGTCGCCCACGCTGGCCTTCGCCGGTTCGGGAGCGGCAGGTTCGAGCTCGACCCGTGCCTGGCGGGCAAGGAGGCGGATGGCTCTTGTGAGCGGGCCGGCGCCCGCCTTCGTTGCGTCGGCGTAACTCTCGGCGAGGAGCGTGCTCGCGGTCGCTCGGTCACGACGTTGACGGAGCATTGCCTCGGCCGCCCGGTACCGCGAGTCCGCCGCTTCGAGGGTCGCGCCGACCGAGTCCCAGGCCTCGACAGCGGCCGTCCAGGGCGCGGGGCTGCCGTCCGCGGTCGTGGCGAGCAGCGCACGCGCGACGAGGAGCGAAGCCCGAGCGGTCGCCGTCGTTGCGCGCGAGCCGAGGTGCTCAGCCGCGGCCTCGATCGCGCCGATGCCGACGTCCGCGGCATACCCGTGCGCGGGTTCCCGACGCGGGCGGTCGGCGACGAGCTCCGCAACGCCCTTCGCCCCCTCGGCGACGAGTGGCGCCGCCCAGGCCGGCTCGTCGAGCACGGCGGGATCTGCGAGCGCGGCCGCGACGACCTCGACCGCGTCGCCCGCTCGCCCGTCCGCGAGCGCGACGGTCGCCCGCGCGGTCGCGAGGTAGGCGGCGAGGTCGGGGTCGAGCTCCCGTTCGGCGAGGGCCTCGGCCCGCGCCAGCCATTTCGCCGCCTCCTCGGTCCGGCCACGGAGTGCCGCGCCCCGCGCCCCGACAGCGTCGAGGTAGACGGCGCCGCCGCCGCCGGGGCTGAGGCGACGGCCGGCTTCGGCGACCTCCAGGGCGTCCTCGAGCCGCCCCAGCCGAAGGAGGGCGTCTGCCGCCGATCCCAGGAGGTGCGGTCCGTATCGACGCTCGAGCCCGCCGGCCCGGGCCACCTCGCGGCCGAGCATCGCCTCGGCGTGGGCCTCCTCGAAGCGGTCGACGGCGATCAGGCTCACCGCCCGGTTGTGATGGGCGACCACGGCCACCGAGGGCACGTCCGCGGCCGCGGACAGCCGGGCCGCCTCGGCCAGCTCATCGAGGCCGCGGTCGATCTCGCCCAGCGCGACCAGGTCCGAGCCGAGGACGCTCCGTGCGCGCGCCTCGGCGACCGGCGCCTCCGCGGCCTCGGACGCGACGAC
>DASXWX010000146.1:0-12275 GCA_036503395.1 Candidatus Limnocylindrales bacterium | reverse complement strand
GAAGGCGGGCGTTGTCGGCGAGGTCGGGCCGCTGGCCCTCGCCGTCCTGGCCGAGCTGGGCCATCGACCCGCCGAAGAGCTCGCGGCGGACCTCCTGGATGCGGACCGCGCCGGCCTTGTGTGGCAGGTGCGGGAGGATCGACTCCATCGCGATGAGGCGATTGAGGAGGTCGGCCTCGTCGTGCTCGAAGCAGACGTACAGGACGAACGCCTGGCCGCTGGCGGCGACGTTGCGGGCCATCTGGAGGGCCATCGTGGTCTTGCCGGTGCCCTGCGCGCCGCCGATCAGAAGGAGCTCTCCGGGCCGGAGTCCGTTTCCGATCGTCTTGTCGAGCGGGGTGAACCCGAGCGGGACGGGCTGGTACTCCCCGACCCGGCCCTCGGTCACGGCGTCGTTCAGATCGACCAGGACATCGAGTGCCGATCGCGGCGCCATGCTTCCGTTGTCCGTGTCGAGCCGCCACGGCTGTGGCTGAGCAGGAACGGCCGTCTCGACCTCGGTGCTCACGAGCACTCCCTCCGGGTTGGGTGACGGACTGCGGGCGGATCGTAGCACCGCGTCCTCACGAATCCTCCCATCCGCGGAGCGTCGGAGGCGAGTGCCCGAAAGTACCGCCGCCGACCCCATCCGGGTCCGGGCTCAGGCGCCTGCTGCGAGCTCGTCCCAGTAACGGACCATCGTCCGGACGCCGCCCTCGAAGTTGGCGAGGTCCATCCACTCGTTCGGGGCGTGGAAGTTCCCGTCGGGCGGCGTGAAGCCGAGGATCACGACCGGAACGCCGAGGAGCGTCTCGAACGCGGCCACGAACGGGATCGAGCCACCTTCCCGGACGAAGAGCGGCTCCCGCCCGAATGTCTGGCCGATCGCTCGAGCGAAGGCCTGCGTCCACGGGTCGTCGATCGGCGTGAGGGTCGGCCGGCCGCTGCCGAGATCGCGAACCTGGACGTCGACCCCGGGCGGAGCGATCTGCAGGACGTAGTCGCGCAGCGCGGCGAAGATCCGGTCGGGGTCCTGGTTTGCCACGAGGCGGCTGCTGACCTTGGCGTGGGCCGAGCCCGGGATGATCGTCTTGCTGCCCTCGCCCTGGAATCCGCCCCAGATTCCGTTCACGTCGAGCGTCGGCCGGCCCGACCGGCGCTCGAGGACGCTGTAGCCGTCCTCGCCGGCGAGAGCGCCGACGCCGAGCGACTCGCGGAACGCGTCCTCGTCGAACGGCAGCGCGCCGTACGCGGCCCGATCCGCGTCCGAGAGGGGGACGACGTCGTCGTAGAAGCCGGGGATGAGGACGCGGCCGTCGGGACCCTTGAGGGCGGCGAGGATCCGCGCGAGCGCATTGGCCGGGTTCTCGACGGCACCGCCGTAGACGCCCGAATGGACGTCCTGGAAGGGGCCCCGGACATCGATCTGGGCATACATGATCCCGCGCAGCCCGATCGTGACTGCCGGCAGGTTGCCCGCGAAGAACCCGCTGTCGCAGATGAGCGCCACGTCGCCGGCCAGCCGCTCCCGGTTCGCCGCGAGCCACGGCTCGAGGTGCTCGGAGGTCGTCTCCTCCTCGCCCTCGAACACGAGCCGCATGTTGATCGGCAGGGACCCGCGCGCCGCCAGCAGGGCCTCCGCGGCCTGGCTGAGAATCCCGACGCTCGACTTGTCGTCGCTCGCTCCGCGGGCGAGGATCCGGCCGTCGTCGATCGTCGGCTCGAACGGCGGGTTCCGCCACTCGTTGACGGGGTCGACGGGCTGGACGTCGTAGTGGGCATAGGCGATCGCCGTCGGCGCACCTTCCGCGTGGAGCCAGTCGGCGTAGACGATGGGGTGCCCGCCCGTCTCGGAGATTTCGACGTTCTCCATCCCGATCCGCCGCAGGTCGGCGGCGACGTGCTCGGCGGCCCGACGGCAATCGTCGGCATGCTCCGGCAGGGCCGACACCGACGGGATGCGGAGCAGCTCCTTCCACGACTCGAGCCGGCGATCGTGCGACTCGTCGAGATAGCGGTCGACGGCAGGATCGCCGCTTGACGCGTCGGATCGGGCGGGGGCTTCGGCCACGGCATCCTCCGGAGAGCTTGGCGGGAGGCTGGATTCTACCGGCCGCGAGCGCGCATCCTGTCGGCGTGGCCCTCGACGCCGACGCCGTCCGTCGCGCCCTCGATCCCGATCAGCTCCGCGAGGCGATGGCGCGAGCGCTCGCCGACTTCTCGGCCGGTCGTTCCGAGCAGCCGCTGCGAACGGTCGTGCCGGCCGCGGACGGGCGCGGATTCCTCTATGTCATGCCCGCCCGGACCCCGACCGCGCTCGGGGCGAAGCTGGTCACGCTCTTTCCCTCGAACGTGGGCGTCCCGACCCACCACGCCCTCGTCCTGCTCTTCGACCCGCTGACGGGGGAACCCGTCGCCACGCTCGACGGCGGCGTCGTCACGGAGCTCCGGACCGCAGCGGTGTCCGCGGTCGCGGCCGACCGGCTCGCCCGACCGGACGCGCGCGTCCTCGGGATCATCGGGGCCGGTGTCCAGGCCGCGAGCCATCTCGAGGCGTTCCGGCGGGTTCGCCGGTTCGACGACGTCCGCGTCTGGAGCCCGAACCGGGCCGCGCAGTTCGCCGCCCTGCACGGCGCGCGCGCCGTCGATTCGCCCGACGAGGCCGTCGCGGGCGCGGACGTCGTCGTCGTCGCGACCATGGCCCGCGAGCCGGTCCTGCCCGGTGCGTCGGTCGCCGCGGGAGCGTTCGTCGCGGCGGTCGGCGCGCCTCGGCCCGACTGGCGTGAGCTCGACGACGATCTGCTGATGCGGGCGCGGATCGTGGTCGACTCGCGAACGGCCGCGCCCGTCGAGTCAGGCGATGTCCGGCGGGCGGTCGAGCTCGGACGCTCGATCGATGCCGAACTCGGTCAGGTCGTCGAGGGCTCGGCTGCCGGCCGAACCTCGGCCGACGAGGTGGTGCTGTTCAAGTCCCTCGGCATGGCCGTCGAGGACGTGGCCGCCGCCGAGCTGGCGCTCAGGTCAGTCGCCTCAGCCTGACGCCGCTGCCGCCGCCGTTCGAGTGCCCCGACGGGCCGTGGCCAACGCTTACCCTGGGCGATGACCACTCCATGGACACGTCGCGCACAGCGCTCGCGACAAGGCCGGTCCCTGCCCGGTCGCCGGCCCTCAACCTCGCGCCGTACACGCTCGGCGAGGCGGGGCGCCGTCGCCGACCGGCTGTCGGCGAGCCATTAACCGCCTCGCTCACGCACACGATGACCATGGACCGGACACGAGCCGCGACAAGGGCGACCAGTCCTCGGTCCACGGCCTGAGCTCGCGGCGATTCCTCCTGCAGAGGACGGCTGGCTGGCGGTCGGTGGCCTCGGTCCGTGCGAGCGCGATTGGCAGTCCCGCGAGCGGGTCCGGCCAGGCACGAGGGAGCGGTCGAGTCGCGCGGGCGCGCGTGCGAGAGGTACCCAGCCCGGCGACCGAGAACGGCCCTCCGTTTCCAGAGGGCCGTTCGATGAGCGTGACGCGTGGGCCTACGCCGGCGAGGGCTTCGGCTGCGGCTGCGGTGTCGGCTGTGGCGCCATCGGGCCCGGTGAGGTCCCGCCTTCGGTGCCGGGCGCGACGATCCGCGGTGGCGCGCCGTGGAGGTTCTCCTTCGGCGGCAGGTCCGAGAAGAGCTTCTCGAACTCCTCGCCGTCCACGGTCTCCTCGGCGATCAGCTTTGCGGCCAGGTTGTCGAGCTTCTCGCGGTACTTCGTCAGGACGTCCATCGCCCGGGCGTAGCCCTTGTCGATGATCGCCCGGACCTCCTCGTCGATCTGGCGAGCGACGTCGTCCGAGTAGTTGCGCTGCTCGCCGATCTCCCGGCCGAGGAAGACCAGCTCGTCGCGCTTGCCGAACGAGAGCGGGCCGAGCTTCTCGCTCATGCCGTATTCCGTCACCATCCGGCGAGCGAGGTCGGTCGCCTTCTCGATGTCGTTGGAGGACCCGGTGGTCGTGTCCCCGAAGACGAGGCGCTCGGAGACATTGCCGCCCAGAAGGCCGGCGATCTTGTCGTCGAACTCGGACTTGCTCTGGAGATAGCGGTCCTCGGTCGGCAGGGCCATCGTGTAGCCGAGGGCCATGCCCCGGCTGATGATCGTGACCTTGTTGACCGGGTCGCACTTCGGCAGGACCCGCTGGACGACCGCGTGCCCGCCCTCGTGGTACGCGATGATCGCCTTCTCGGCGTCCGAGATCACCCGGCTCTTCCGCTCCGGGCCGGCGACGATCCTCTCGAGCGCCTCCTGGAACTCGGCCATGCCGATGACCTTCTTGTTCCGGCGGGCGGCGAGAATGGCCGATTCGTTGACGAGGTTCGCGAGGTCCGCGCCCGAGAACCCGGGCGATTGACGCGCGACCTCCTCGGACGAGATCGCCTTGTCGATCGGCTTGCCCTTCGTGTGGACCTTGAGGATCGCGACGCGACCCTTCATGTCCGGTCGGTCGAGGATGACCTGGCGGTCGAAGCGGCCGGGCCGGAGGAGGGCCGGGTCGAGGACGTCCGGTCGGTTCGTGGCTGCGACGACGATCACGTTCGTGTTCGTGTCGAAGCCATCCATCTCGACCAGGATCTGGTTGAGCGTCTGCTCGCGCTCGTCGTGGCTGCCGCCGAGGCCGGCGCCGCGCTGGCGCCCGACCGCGTCGATCTCGTCGACGAAGACGATGCACGGCGCGTTGCGCTTGGCCTGGTCGAACAGGTCGCGGACGCGGCTGGCGCCGACGCCGACGAACATCTCGACGAACTCGGAGCCGGAGATGCTGAAGAACGGAACCCCGGCCTCTCCCGCGACGGCTCGGGCGAGGAGCGTCTTGCCGGTGCCCGGAGGACCCACGAGGAGCACGCCGCGCGGGATCCGCGCGCCGAGCGAGTTGAACTTCTCGGGGTACTTGAGGAACTCGACGACTTCCTGGAGCTCGGTCTTCGCCTCGTCCACGCCCGCGACGTCGGCGAACGTCACGACGGTCTTGTTGCCGAGGAACATCCGGGCCCGGCTCTTGCCGAAGCTGAGGGCCTGGTTGTTCGTGCCCTGGGCCTGGCGCATCATGAAGAAGATGAAGCCACCGATCAGGATGAGCGGCAGGAGGCCGGTGATGAACAGGCCGAGCCAGCTCGTATCGGGGGCCTTCTCGGCCGCGTAGTCGATCTTCGTCGGATCGACGTTGCCGGCCTTGGCCGCGGTCTGGATGTCCTGGAAGACAGGCGTCAGGACGGTGGGGACCGTGACCGTGTAGGTCTTGTTGTCGGTCGCCGTCACGGTCAGCGTCTGGTCCTGCTGCACCGCCTTCGCGACCTGGCCGTCCTGGACGTGCTGAAGGAACTGGGAGTAGCCGACCTGCTGCTGGGTCGGGCTCTGGAGCAGCCACGTGTACAGGAGGACGACCGTCCCGACGACCAGGACGAGCATCACGATCCCGTTCCGCAGGAATTTGGCGTTCAAAGTGGGGGCGCCTCCGGGGAAGGCCGGTCACGACGACGATCGGCCTCGGTAATGAGTCGAGTATAGCCGTGGCCATCTCGCGGACCCGATCCGGGAGGGGCCACATTTCCTAACAGCGGTACGCACGATCGTCGCCGACGGATGGTCGCGCGAGCACCCGAAGGGCATGAAGGCGGGGTGAAGAAAGGCCCATCCGTGACGGCGGACCCTGGTGGCCAGGGGTGGTAGCGGAGGCAGGACTCGAACCTGCGACCAAGGGCTTATGAGTCCCCTGCTCTGCCACTGAGCTACTCCGCCGCCGGGCGGACGATGGTAGCAAAGGGGTCCGTCTGCGCCGCAGCCGGGCCCCGTCAGCGCGGCTCGGTCAGCACCTCGGCGAGGCGGTCCACGTCCGCGTGTGTGAGCCCGTTCCGAACGAGCAGTGCTCGAGCGCCGCCGTGGCGACGCTCGAGGTGGTCGAGCGTGTCGCCGATCCATGACGGATCGCACTCGACGGCGATCGGGCCATCGACCGGATCGTCCGCGGGCGCACCCGGGACCGGCGTGGCGAAGCACTCGGACGAGAGGACGTAGTCGGACACGACATCGTGGCGAGGCACACCGACGGCCGTCAGGACGACCGCGATCGTCACGCCCGTCCGGTCCTTGCCGGCGGCACAGCCGATGACGGCGGGCAGGCCGGCGGGCTCGAGGAGGGCCCGCACGACGGCGGCGATCTGCGCGCCGCGCTCGTCGAGCATCCGTCGATAGACGCCGGCGACGGTCGTCTCGGGCGGGTTGTCGTCGAGGAGGGGGATGCTCCGGTAGCGGACGCGGTCCGACGCGGCGAAGACGCTCGGGTGCGCCTCCAGCTCGTGGGGCCAGCGGAGATCGATCACCTGCCTCAGTGGCAGCGCGACGAGCCGTGCCTGTGACTCGGCCGACAGCCGGTCGAGCCGATCGGTTCGCAGCAGCGTCCGCCAGCGCGTCCGGCGGCCGTCGGTCGCGGGATAGCCGCCGACGTCGCGAAGGTTGCGGGTGCCGGGGATGCGAATGTGACGTTCCGGGAGGCGATCCGAGGAGGCGGCGCTCAACATCGTTCGAGCCTAGCGCGACCCCGCGCCGAGGGTCTCGGTCGCGGCCTCAGCTCGCCGAGCCGGACCCGAAGAGCAGCTCGAGCCAGGACTCGAGGGGGGTCGGCGTGTCGTCGCGGCCGCCGAGACGGACCTCCGTCGACCCGGGAGCGCCGGCCGGCACTGGTGCGGCCCCGGGGGCGAGCCGGAAGGGCCGCTCGTTCGGACGTCCGAGCCCGTTCGCGGCCGCCTGCTGCTCGACGAAAGCGGGCTTCTGGATCGTCTGGAGCTCGCCCTGGAGCGCCGCGACGTCCGTCTCGAGCGCGGCGTTCCGGGCCCCGATCGCGTCGGCCCGCGCGGAGGCGGCCTGGGCCTCCCCCACCTGGCGGGCGAAGACGATGACGATCCACGTCGCGACGATCGCGGCGAGGAGCCAGGCGACTCGGCGGCGGGTGATGCCGACGACACCGATCCCGTCGAGCGGGACCTGGGGGTTCTCGTCGACCGGTTCCGACGATCCGGTGACCGGCTCGGGGCGCTCGGGCTCGACGGCAGGATCGCGCGCGGCGCGGCGAGGCATTGGGCGGGAGGGTAGCTGTGGGCAGCTAACGTGTCAACCCGGCGGACGTCGTGACATGAGAGCTGTCACGCGCACGCCCGACCGTGCTGCTAGCCTCACGAGAAACAGAACATCCGTTCGAGAGGTCGAGCAGCATGGCCCTCCGCCTGTACGCGCCCGCGACCACCGAGACGGTCCTCGAATCGATCCTCGCCGAGCCGTCGCTCGCGCGCGGGGTCGTCCATCACGAGACGATCGCGGCCCGGCCTCCGACGTTCGCCCCGTTTCCCGACTGGCTCGGACCCGGCATCCGCCAGGGCCTCGCCGGCCGCGGCATCGACCAGCTCTACGTCCATCAGGCCGAGGCGATCGGGGCAGTGCACGCCGGCGAGGACGTGGTCGTCGTCACCCCGACGGCCTCGGGCAAGAGCCTCTGCTACACGATCCCGATCCTCCAGGCGATCGCGGACGATCCCGCCGCGCGGGCGCTTCTCCTCTTCCCGACCAAGGCCCTCGGCCAGGACCAGGTCGCCGAGATGTCGGAGCTGGCCCGAGCCTCCGCGCTCGACATTCGCGCGGCCACCTACGACGGCGACACGCCGGCCCCGATCCGGCATGCGATCCGGACCGCGGGCCAGATCGTGGTCTCGAACCCGGACATGCTCCACTCGGCGATCCTCCCCCACCACACGAAGTGGTACCAGCTCTTCGAGCAGCTTCGCGTGATCGTCATCGACGAGCTGCACACCTACCGCGGCGTGTTCGGCAGCCACGTGGCGAACGTCGTCCGCCGCCTCCTCCGGATCTGCGCCCACTACGGCAGCCACCCCGTGATCGTGTGCTGCTCGGCGACCATCGGGAATCCGGCCGAGCTCGCGTCGACGCTGACCGGTCGTCCGGCCCGGCTCGTCGATCGAAACGGCGCCCCGTCCGGCGAGCGCCACGTCCTGCTGGTCGACCCGCCGATCCTCGATCGCTCGACGGGAGCACGCGGTTCGGCGCTCACGCTCGCGAACCGGTGGGCGCTGCCGTTCCTTCGCGCCGGCCGCCAGACGATCGTCTTCGGACGCGCCCGGACTGCCGTCGAGATCCTCCTCACGGGCCTGCGGGAGGCGCTCCGCGAGGGGTTCGGTCCCAGGAGCCGGATCCGCGGCTACCGCGGCGGCTACCTGCCGACCGAGCGGCGGTCGATCGAGCGCGGCCTTCGCGACGGCGAGGTGCTCGGGGTCGTCGCCACGAACGCGCTCGAGCTCGGGGTCGACATCGGCCGGCTCGACGCGGCGATCCTGGCCGGCTACCCGGGGTCGATCGCGGCGACGTGGCAGCAGATCGGCCGCGCCGGACGGCGGCTCGAGACGAGCGCAGCGGTCCTCGTCGCCTCCCAGTCGCCGGTCGACCAGTACGTGATCCACCACCCCGAGTTCCTCTTCGGCGGCCGTCCGGAGGAGGCCCGGCTCGATCCCGACAACCTCCACGTCCTGCTGGCTCATCTCCGCGCGGCCGCGTTCGAGCTGCCGTTCGAGCCCGGCCAACGGTGGGGTCCCCTGCCGGCCGACGATCTGCTCGCGTTCCTCGCCGAGGAGGGTCACGTTCGTCAGGCCGCCGATGGGCGCTGGTATTGGAGCTCCGAGAACTTCCCCGCATCGGAGATCTCGCTCCGGGTCGCCGCGCCCGAGAACGTCGTGATCGTCGATACGACGCCGGACCGACCGCGCGTCCTCGGCGAGGTGGATCTGTTCTCGGCCCAGGTCCTCGTCCACGAGCGGGCGATCTACATCCACGAGTCGATGCAGTACTACGTGGACCGGCTCGACTGGGGCGAGAAGAAGGCCTACGTCCACAAGGTCGACGTCGACCACTACACGTATGCCAACCGGGCGGTGACGCTCAAGCCGCTCGACGTGTTCGGCGAGGCGCCCGCGACTGGCGGCCGACGCCTGCACGGCGAGGTCATGGTCGCCAGCCTCGTCACGCTCTTCAAGAAGCTCAAGTTCGGGACCGATGAGAACGTCGGCTGGGGCCCGATCGACCTGCCCGAGCTCGAGCTCCAGACGACCGCCTACTGGCTGACGGCCGAGACGACGTCGGGCGGCTGGCGACGGGCCGATCTCGACGTCGCGCTGCTCGGCGCCGGCCGGGCGATCCAGACGGTCGCCGCGGTCCTGCTCATGGTCGACCCGCGCGACCTCGGCCTGGTCGCGCAGGTTCGCTCGCCCCACCAGGAGCACCCGACGATCTACCTGTACGAGGCCGTGCCCGGCGGGATCGGGCTATCGGAACGGCTGTGGGACCGCCACGACGAGCTCGTCACGGCGGCGGACGATCTGATCGCCGCCTGCACCTGCGACGCCGGCTGTCCGGCCTGCACGGGGCCGCGGCTCGAGCCCGAGGTGGACGCCAAGGCGCTGTCGCGGCGTCTGCTGGCCGGGCTCCGACCGTGACCGCCGCGGCGCTGCCGGCGATCGGCGACGAGCGAGAGCGGCTCCTCCGCCGGATCGCGGATCTGCGCGCGCGCCACGCGTCGGTCGGAATGCCCGGGCCGGCAGCGGTATCGGCGGCCGCGCCGGCCGGCCTCATCGACCTCGGCCGTCGACGCGCCGCGCGATACGCCGAGGCGCTCGCGACCGCGGTCGACGGTGACGTGGTCGAGACGCCGCGCGGACGGGTCGTCCGGGTCGACCGCCCGTCGATCGCGATGGCCGTCGACCGCTCGGCGCTTGCATCGCTGCCCGGCCAGCCGCCGCCCGACGTACCGCTCGTCTGCCTCGACACCGAGACGACGGGCCTTGGAACGGGGACCGGCACGGTCGCCTTCCTCGTCGGTCTCGGCTGGTGGTCGGGCGACCGGTTCCGGCAGGCCCAGCTCGTCCTGCCGGACCATGCCGACGAGCCGGCGCTGCTCGAGGCGGTCCGGTCGGCGCTCCCCGACCGGGCCTGGCTGGTGACCTACAACGGCCGCGGCTTCGACTGGCCGCTCCTCGTCACCCGGTTCCGGCTCGGGCTCAGTGCCCCGCCCGCGCTCGGCGGCCATCTCGATCTCCTGCCGGTGGTCCGGGCCCTCTTCCGGCACCGCCTGACCGACGCGCGCCTGCGAACAGTCGAGGCGGAGCTCCTGCGGCTCGGTCGGGTCGGCGACGTGGACGGCTGGGAGATCCCGGCCCGTTACCTGGGCTTCCTCCGCGACGGGAACGCCGGCGGGCTCGTCGAGGTGATCCGCCACAACCACGAGGACGTCCGAACCCTGGCGCGGCTCCTCGTCCACCTCTCGACCGGGCTCGCGGCGCGGTCGCGGAGCCCGTTCGTCGATCCGCGGGATCTCGCGGCACTCGGGCGCGCGCTCGCGCGCGCCGGCCGGCTCGACGAGGCGATCTCGTGTCTCGAGGACGCCGCGGCCGGCATCGGGGCCGTGCGCGACGAACGCACGCCCAGCGCCGCGCGACCCGCGGCCCCGGCCGAGCCGTGGTGGTCGCCGCGGGTCGCGGCCGATATCGGGGGACCGCCGCGGCCGACCGCGACGAGCGAGGATCCGGCGCGCAGAGGCGCGACGGCCTGGACCGCGGACCGGGTCGACCGCGAGCGGGCCCGGGTCCTGCGTCAGGCCGGCCGATTCGCAGAGTCGGCGGCGGCGTGGCGTGGTGTGGCCCTCGCCGGCGGGCGAGCCGGTGCGCTGGCCTGGATCGAGGTCGCGAAGCTGGAGGAGCACCGGCTCCGTGATCCGGCGGCCGCCCTCGAGGCCGTCGAGCGTGCCGTCGCCGCGGGCGCGCTCCTCCGGGCCCGTGGGCTGCCGATCCGCGGCCTCGACCAGGATGCGGCACGCCGGCGTCGGCGCCTCCTCGCCCGCCTCGAACGCCGCCGCCTGCGCGGCGCTCGCCCTCGCGGCGTTGCCGACTGCTAGGCTCGCAGCCGATGCGGATCGCGCTCATCGGTGCCGGACGGATCGGCCATCTCCACGCCGAGCTGCTGTCGTCGACGGCCGGTGTCGACGAGCTCGTCGTCGCGGACGTCGCCACGGACCGCGCCCGGGAGGTCGCCGACCTCGTCGGTGCCCGCGCCGCCGTGTCGATCGAGGAGGCGCTGGACGCGACCGACGCGACCGTCATCGCGGCCGCCACCGATGCCCACGCCGACCTGACGCTGGCCTCGATCGATCGCGGCCACCCGACGTTCTGCGAGAAGCCGCTCGCGGTCGACCTCGAGTCGACCCTCCGCGTGGCGGACCGGATCGAGTCCTCCGGCGTGCCCTTCCAGCTCGGCTTCCAGCGCCGCTTCGACGCCGCCTTCGTCGAAGCGAGGCGCCTCGTCGACACTGGCGAGCTCGGCACGCTCTACATCGTCCGTCTCGCGGGTCACGACCCGGCGCCGCCGCACGAGGCCTACATCCCGGCGTCGGGCGGGCTGTTCCGCGACTTCTCGATCCACGACTTCGACGCGATCCGCTGGCTGACGAGCCAGGAGGTGGAGGAGGTCTTCGCGATCGGCTCCGTTCGGGGCTTCCCGGTGTTCGCGAAGTACAACGACGTCGACACGGCCGCGGCGATCCTCCAGCTGGCCGACGGCACTCCCGTCACGCTCGACGTGGCCCGGCACGACCCCCTCGGCTACGACATCCGAACCGAGCTCTTCGGCTCGAAGGACAGCGTCGCGATCGGGCTCGGGCCGCAGACGCCGATCCGATCGGTCGAGCCCGGCGTCCCGGCGCCGGCCGGCCCCGCCTGGCCGGACTTCCTCCGCCGCTTCCGGGATGCGTACGCGGCCGAGTTCGCCGCGTTCCTCGAGGTCGCCGCCGGGCGTCGGTCGTCTCCGTGCACGGCTCGCGACGGCGTCCAGGCCCTCCGGATCGCCGAGGCCGCAACACTCTCGCTCCACGAGCATCGCCCGGTGAGGCTGGCCGAGATCGCGGGCTGAAGCGCACCTTGCGACCCGTCGTCCCCGGGCCGTAGGATCGCGCGGCACTCTCCGGCCGCGGCGGTCACCGAGCGCATCGAGTGGGGGCCCGTCGTCGTCAACCGGTGATGCATGGGCCGCGACACGTCGTCGCGGAGCGAGGAGGAATGGGGATGCAGCTCAGGCGAAGCCTTGTCGGGATCGCCCTCGTGGCGATCGTCGCCGGGGCCTGTCAGTCGACGGCGAGCCCGTCGGCGAGCGCAGGTGCGAGCACCGGTGCCGGGGGTGGCACCGATCGGTCGAACATCGACATCGAGGTCGTGACCC
>DASXWX010000145.1:0-3040 GCA_036503395.1 Candidatus Limnocylindrales bacterium | reverse complement strand
GGCCTCGTAGTCGGCGACCGCGGGGTAGCCGTCGTGGACGAAGAAGCTGGTCGTCGCCTCGAGCCTGACGGCGCCGCTCGTGATGATCAGCTCGCCGAGGCCGATCTCGGGCTGGAGCGACCCGCACGACCCGACCCGGATGAACGTCGGGTGCTCGGTGATCGCGAGGATCTCGGCGACGACGATCTCGACGTTGTCGGTGCCGATCCCGGTCGATACCACCGAGATGCGCTGCCCCCGGTACGTGCCCGTCGCGCTGGCGAACTCGCGATGGCGATGCTGGCGCTCGATCTCATCGAAGTTCGCCGCGATCTTCGCCGTCCGGTCCTGGTCGCCCGGGAGGAGGATGTACTCGGCCAGCTCCCCGGGCCCGAGCCCGATGTGGTACTGGCGTTCGCCGGTCGGGAGGGCGACGCGGGGGTCGGCGCTCGGCAAGCTCGCTCCTCGCTCCTCGCTCGTCGCCGCACGCCCGTTCGGGCGAAGGCTTTGGCGAGCATAGGAGCGCCGATTCGCGAGCGTCAAGCATGCGCCGCCGGGTGGCGCCCGTGTCGGCGACGCTCGGCCCGGGATCACGCGGGGAGCTCCGGATCTGCAGGGGCGGGCAGAGCCGACGTCCCCGGCCCGCCGACGTGTCGCGCGAGCCGGTCTCGAATGCGGGCGGTGAGCCGCGCGGCGCGGCGACGCCGGAGGACGAGGGTCGCGGTCGTTGCGACTGCCGCCACGAGCAGCCCGGCGACACCGAGTGCGACCGACGGATCTGCCACTCCGGCGAGCCTGACCCCCGGTGTGAGGTGCGCGGGAGACGGCGACGGTCCGGGTCCCGACGCGACTCCGGACCCCGCCGCCGTGAGGTCGCCGAGCCGGACGAGGTCCTCGGCGGCGTCGACGATGACCTCCAATCGATCCTTCGCTCGCCGGACGAGACCGAGCGCATTGAGGGCGTCGTCGACGTCCACGAGCGGCAGCATCTCCGCGGCGGTCCCGGTCAGGACCACGTGTGCACGACCGGTTCCGTCCTCGAGGTCGAACCCGTCGCCGGCGAGCGCGACCACGATCCCGCCGATCCGCACGCGCGAGCCGACCAGCGTCCCGAGGCGGCCGATGTCCGCGTCAGTTGCCGGGCGACCGCTCGTTCCCGCGGACGACGCGGTCCCCGATGGCACTGCGGTGCCGCCCGAAGGCGCCGCGCTCGCCGACCGACCGGCGGCACCAATCGATACATCTGCGGACGACCGCGGTTCGATCGCGAATCGGCGATCGGACGCAGTCGGATAGGGCCGCCGAACGATCCCGGTGACGGTTGCCGAGCGGCCGACCTCGAGCGCCGTCGACGGGACCGCGGCACCGGCCAGGCCGATGACGGGCACGAGATCGTTTCCGACACGGACCTCGGCGATCCATCGATCACCGAGGCGGTGGAGCGATTCGACGCCGCCGTCGATTCGGGCGAGCCGCCATTCGTCGGCCGGCCCCGGCGGCCGCGTCAGCCGGGCGATCGAAACGGTCCGCGAGCCGGATCGCTCGACCGACGAGGCCGCCAGCCGGGGCGCGTCGTAGGCTCGCTTCACCGTGCCCGTCGCGGTCATCCCGTCGCCCGGCCGCCAGGACGAGTCGGCCGTCGGAAGGAGGACCTCGATCCCGCCCGTCGCGTCCTGGACCACGAGCCGGCGGCCGGTTGCGTCGAGAAGGCTCGTCGAGGCGACGACGACGCCCTTGATCGTGACGATCTTGTCCGTCCGGGTCCGAGCCGCGGCGATCGACAGCTCCGGTGGCGCTTTCGGGGCGTGCTTCTCACTGGCCGTCGGCGTCGGGGACCCGTCGGGGTCGGCATGGGCGGTGATCGACACGTCCGCCTCGTCGCGCATCCAGAGCCGGTACCCGTCGAGCGCGCCTTTCCGGCTCGCCCGCTGGCCGACGATCCCGGTCAGGCGGACAGCGTCGCCGACGGCGACGAACGCGGGGTCGAGGCCGGCGCTCGCGTCCGCCATGACGCGGAGACGTGAACCCGACGGCGATTCGATGTCGAGCGACAGGTCACCGCTCGTCGCCCGGGCCGGGCGCGTCGCGACCGTGCCTTCGACCGTGGCGAGCAGGCCCTCGGTCGACTCTCCGGCCGCGGACAGGTCGAGCGCACGGGCCGAAGGGGACGGCCCGCCACCGGTCTCGAGCCATCCCTCGATGTCGGGTCGGACCTCGAGCTGGCCGTACGGATCGGCGAGACGTCCCGCGACCACGAGTCGCGCGCCACGGCGAGGCGGCGACACGCCGTCCGGGAGCCGAATGACGATCCCGGCGGTCGCGTCCTGAATGACAAGCAGGGGCGGGCTGCCGAGCCGGCCCGGTTCCGCGGTGACGACACCGGCGACGTGGAGGAGGGCACCGATCGGTTGCCGCCGTGCGTCGGCGATCGCGATTGTCTCCGCGCTCGGTGCCGGCACTGGGGTCGCCGACGCGGTCGGGGCCGGCGTGGTCGACGGAGTCGGCGCGGGCGTGGCGGTGGGGGTCGGCATCGGGCCGTCCGACGGCGCGACGGTCGACGTGGGGCTCGGCGTCGGGGTCGGAGCGGGCGCGATCTCGAGCCCGTCGGCGGTCGTCACGAAGAGGCGATAACCCTCGATCCCGGTCCCGCTGCTGTCGCGCTGTCCCAGCGGACCGGTGACGCGAACGATTGCGCCGGTGACGAGCGAGCGGGCGCCGAGCGCCTCCCCCGTGACGATGACCCGGAGCGGGCCTGTCCCGTCGTCGATCGTCATCGCGGTGCCATCGGCGACCGCGTCCGGAGCCTCGATGACCTCTCCGCTGGCCGTCGCCCGAAGGCCTTCGGCCGCTTCGCCGGCATCGCCCGTCGCCAGCGTCAACGCGTCCGGGAGGTCGGCGGCGCCGACGGCGACCACATCTTCGGCGGCCAAACGGAGGACGCGCTGGGCGAAGCGATCGTCGACCGTACCCGTGGCCCGGACGACTGAACCGACGGAAAGCTCGGCCGGGAACGCGACGTCGGCGTACAGCGCGATCCCGCCAGAGTCGTCCTGGACGAATC
>DASXWX010000144.1:0-3269 GCA_036503395.1 Candidatus Limnocylindrales bacterium | reverse complement strand
TGATGAGGAGCGTCCCGTACATCTCGCGGAGCGAGTCCGGGACGATCGCGTAGCCGAGCCGCCAGCCGGTCATCGCGAAGGTCTTGCTGAAGCCGTCGAGGACGATCGTCCGCTCGACCATGCCGGGCAGCGACGCAATCGAGACGTGCTCGGCGCCGCCGTAGAGGATCCGTCCGTAGATCTCGTCGGCGAGGACGACCAGGTCGTGCTCGCGGGCGATCGCCGCGATCCGCTCGATGTCGTCGCGGGTGAGGACCCCGCCGGTCGGGTTCGCCGGCGAGTTGATCACGAGGAGCCGGGTGCGGGTCGTCACGAGCGCGGCGAGCTCGTCGACGTCGAGCCGGAAGTCGCGTTCCTGCCGGATCGGGATCGGGACCGGCGTCGCGCCGACGAAGCGAGTGAGCGAGTCGTAGATCGGGTAGCCCGGATCCGGCACGATCACCTCGTCGCCCTCGTCGACGAGACCGAGGATCGCGTAGAGCATCACGCCCTTGCCGCCGACGGTCACGAACACCCGGTCCGGGCTGACGTCGAAGCCCTTGCGGGCCGTCGCGTCCCCGGCGATCGCCTCGCGGAGGGCGGGGATGCCGGCGAACGGCGCGTAGTGGGTGGCGCCGTCGTCGAGCGCGCGCTTCGCAGCGTCCGTCACGTTCGCCGGGGTGTCGAAGTCAGGCTCGCCGATCTCGAGGTGGACGACCGAGCGGCCCGTCGCCTCGAGGGCCCGGGCTCGGGCCGCCGCCTCGAACGCCGTCTCGGTGCCGATCCGCGACATGCGGTCTGCGAGTCGCATCGCGGCCGATCCTAGCACCGCCGCCACCGAGCCCCTGCTCGCCGCCAGCGGTCTCCGTCCGCTTCTCCGGCCGGGCGTCCTATCATCGGGACGTGGGCCAGTTCTACACGATCGACGCCGCGAACGAGCGACTGGTCGAGCTCCGGCCGGTGCTCGAGCGGCTGCGCGCGGAGCGAGCCGACCTCATCGCCCTGCGCGACCTCGCCGTCGAACGGATCTCGGCCGTGGAGGCGCGGAGCGAGGGCTCGGGCCATGGACCGCTGCCCTCTCCCGAGGACGACGACGAGCTCCGCCGGATCCGTATGCGCATGCAGGGCATCGTCGACCAGATGCAGGCGGCCGTCAGCCAGATCGACGACTGGGGGATCACCCTCCGCGAGATCGAGACAGGCCTGATCGACTTCCCGGCCCTCGTCACCGGCCGCCAGGTCTGGCTCTGCTGGCGCCTGGGCGAGGCGGACGTGGGCTGGTGGCATGAGCTGACCACCGGCTTCGGCTCGCGACAGCCGCTCAGCGACCTCGCCTGATGGCCACCCCGGTGGCAGAGGGACGGATCCTGCAGGCCGGGCGAGCGAAGGCCTATCGACCGCTGCCGCTCGGCTCCCGCCGACGGGCTGTCCGCGCCGGGATCGCGGCCTATCGCCGTGGGGACTTCTTCGAGGCCCACGAGCTGCTCGAGCCGGCCTGGATGGGCACGCAGGACCTCGCCGAGCGGGAGGCGCTGCAGGGCCTGATCAAGCTCGCGGCCGCCTACGTCCACGCCGTCCGCGGCAATCCCCGTGGCGTCGTCAAGAACCTCGACGGCGCGGAGGCACGGCTGCGTCGGGCGCTGGCCGACGGCTCGGCGCCGGATGTCGGCATCGATATCGCCGCGCTCGTCGAGGCGATCGACGCCCGCCGCGGGGCGCTTCCGCGGACGGCCGCCCCGAGCGACGGTAGACGGAGCGATCCGGCGCTGGCTCCGGTCATCCTCGCCGCCGTGCCACCGCCCGACCTGGTGCCGCTGCGATGAACGGCCCTGTCCCGAGCGTCGACGCCGCGGAGGCGGCGCGACGGCTGCGCGACGACCCGACCGCTCTCCTGCTCGACGTCCGCGAACGCGACGAGTTCGCCGACGAGCGGGCGCCGGGGGCGGCGCTCGTCCCGATGTCGGAGCTGACCCAGCGGGTCGGCGAGCTGCCCGAGCGGCCACTCCTGGTCATCTGTCACTCGGGCAGCCGGTCACTCGCCGTGACGAACTATCTCCGGCAGCTCGGCCGCGACGCGACGAACGTCGCCGGCGGGATGCTTGCCTGGAACGCGGCCGGGCTCCCCGTCAGGACCGGAACCCCTGCCGAGGGCGAGGGCGACCTGACCGCGAGCTAACCCGAGCTGCTAGCGCTGCCGGCGGCGGCGAAGGCGCTCGAAGAGCGCTCGCGTCTGCTCCCGGTGGGCGTAGGCCCAGCCGATCAGGACCAGCACGATGAAGTCGATCGTGCTGAGGCCGGCGGCGTTGAGGTATCCGAGCTGCTGGCCGATCTCGCCCTCGATCTTGAGGGCCGGGACGGTCGCGCCGACGAGCCCGAGCTGGAAGAAGGGCGGCTGGGGGGCGAGGTTGGACCGGTATTCGTCGCCGATCACGCCCGCCGAGGCCTGGCCGCCGACGAGGATCGCGTCGCTGCCGAGGACGACGGCCGAGGAGCCTGTCAGGCCCGCCGGGAGGTCCGACTGCGGGAGGTGCTTCCACTCCGTGAAGTTGCCGCCGCCGTCGGGGATCGCCCAGTAGAGCTGCGGCTGCGGCCCGCTCGCGTCGGCGCCCCCGACGAGGTAGAGCGTCCCGTTGGCGGCGAACCCGGCGGGGTTCGCTCGAGGGCCTGGCAGGTTCACGGCGCTCGCGACCTGCCAGCTCACGATGTCATTGCCACCCCCCGCGGCAGCACTCGCTGCCGGGCTTGCCGCGGCTGCGCCGCCACTGGCTCCCGGGCTGGTCGCGGCACCGGATGCTCCCGGGCTGGCCGCGGCACCGGATGCTCCCGGACCGGCCGAGGCGCCCGCGGCCGATGGCGCGGCGGTTCCGAGGTTGCCGCGCTGGACCACGTTCGTCGGCTGACCGTCGGCCCCGACGCCGCCGTAGACCCAGAGCCAGGATCCGGCCTGAGCCCCGATGGCATCGGCCTGCGGATCGTGGAGCGGCGCCTGCTCGACCCACTTTCCGAGCTTGCCCTGCGAATCCGTGGTGCTCTTCCAGACCGTCGCGCTCGGCTTGCCCGAATCGTCGTAGCCACCCGCGACGACGATCACGTCGGCAACCGCGATCGCCACGGCACCGGTCCGCGGCTCGGGCAGGTCGATCGGGAGCTTGGCGTCGTCGGCGGTCTGCCAGTCACGAAGCTCGCCCGTCGACTGGTCCGGGCTGAGGATGTAGGCGTCGGGTTGGGCCTTGCCGCTATCGTCCGATCCGCCGAATACGTAGATGACGCTGTTGAAGGCGACGACCGCG
>DASXWX010000143.1:0-2584 GCA_036503395.1 Candidatus Limnocylindrales bacterium | reverse complement strand
TCGCCGTCGCAACCCCGGCGGGCCGCGTGGAGGCGGGGCTGCGGTGGGGGATCGAGCACGGTCTCGTTGCCGAGCGATCGGGCCGGTTCGCCCTGACGACGAGCGGTCGCCTTCTCTCGAACGAGGTGTTCGGCCGCCTCGTCTGAGTCCGTTCCATTGACACTCGACGACCGTCGTTGCTAGGATCGCGGCATCCCCATTAGCACTCTCACCCCACGAGTGCTAACGCCGCCGACGCGGTGTCGAACGGGAGAGGAGCAGGTCCGTGGCGCGCGTCCGTCGCACCAGCGGTCCGCTGGACCTCCGAGCTCAGGCGATCCTCCGGGCCGTCATCGAGGAATACGTGGGGACGGCCACGCCCGTCTCCAGCCAGGCGCTCGTCGAGCGATATCGCCTCGGCGTGTCCAGTGCCACCGTGCGCAACGTCCTCGCGGAGCTCGAGGCGGCCGGCCTCCTCACCCACCCGCACACGTCGGCGGGCCGCGTGCCCACGGACGCCGGATACCGGCTCTACGTCGAGGCGATCGTCGACCTCGCGCCCCTGCCTGCCGTCGAGCAGCTGATGATTCGTCATCAGTTCGGCCAGGTGGAGTTCACCTCCGAGCACTGGTTCCGCCTCGCCGCAACGACCCTCGCGTCCGTGACCCGGTCCGCCGGTCTGGCCACGCCGGCGAAGCCCCGCGCCGCGACGGTTCGCCGCGTGGACGTTCTCGCCATCAACGACCGCCTGGCGAGCCTGATCGTGGTCCTCCGCGAGGGCTCGATCAAGCAGCAGCTCGTCGCCCTCGACCGGCCGGTCGAGGCCGCTTGGCTCGCCGCTGTCGCCCAGCGCGTCAACGAGCTGGCGATCGACGTCAATGCGGACCAGCTCGAGCGACGCCTCGGTCGGCTGCAGACGCCGGCTGCCTCGCCCGGGCCCGCGGATACGGACGACCGCGAGCTCGTCGCGGTGTTCGCGGAGCGCGTACTGCGCACGCTCCGCGACTACGACCAGGCGGCGATCGAGGAGCTGTTCAGCGACGGCCTGCTCAACGTCATGTCGGCCCCCGAGTTCGCAGAGCCCCAGAAGCTGCGCCGCGTCTGGACGGTCCTCGAGAACCGCGCCTACCTTGCCGATCTCTTCCGCCGCGTCGCCGGCGGGGGTGACGAGGTCCGCGTCTTCATCGGCACCGAGAACCGACCCGAGGAGATGTCGGACGTCGCGCTGGTCCTGGCGCCCTACGGTCAGCCGGGTCGGGCCATGGGCGTCGTCGGCGTCCTCGGCCCGACGCGCATGCGCTACCCGCATGCAATGGGAACGGTCCGGTTCGTTTCCACCCTCATGAACGAGCTCGTGGAACACCTGTATGCATGACGACCGCGCCCGCCGGATCGGCGGCGCGCACCCCGAACGAGAGACGATCCGCATGACCCACCACCGAACACGGGCCCAGGAGCGGGCCGATGAGATCGACATCTCGCCGACGAAGCTCCTGGCCGACATCGAGAGCCTTCGCGGTGAGCTCGACGCCGCCCGGAAGCAGGCCGACGAGTACGTCGCCGCGCTCCAGCGCGAGCGCGCCGAGTTCGTCAACTTCCGTCGCCGGACGGCCGAGGAGCGCGAGCGCGACCTCGGGCTCGCGGGCGAGGGGCTGATCCGGAAGGTGCTCGCGATCGCCGACGACTTCGATCGCGCAATCGAGAACCGACCGAGCGCGCTCGTCGACGACGGCTGGGCCGAGGGTGTCGCGGCGATCGATCGCAAGCTTCGCCTCCTCCTCGAGAGCGAGGGCGTGCGCCCGATCGAGGCGGACCCAGGCCGACCATTCGATCCACGGGAGCACGAGGCCATCGCCAACGTGCCGGCCGCCGATCGGCGTGAGGGCGAGATCGTCGAGGAGGTCCAGCGCGGCTACCGGCTGCGCGATCGCGTCCTCCGGCCGGCGCTCGTCGCCGTCGCGAGCGGCGGCGGCTCAACAGGCGGCGGCTCAACCGGCGGCGGCTCGAGCGGGAGCCCGCCCCCAAACCCGACCACACCTCCCACCGCTGAACGAAACGACTGACAGGAGCAGAACGACATGGCAAAGACGATCGGTATCGACCTCGGGACCACGAACTCCGTGGTGGCGGTGATGGAGGGCGGCGAGCCCACGGTCATCCCGTCGGCGGAGGGCGGGCGGACCGTGCCGTCGGTCGTCGCCTTCACCAAGACCGGGGAGCGGCTCGTCGGCCAGCTCGCCAAGCGGCAGGCCGTCACGAACCCCGCCAACACGGTCTATTCGATCAAGCGCTTCATGGGTCGCCGCTGGGACGACCCCGAGGTCAAGCGATCGAAGGAGCTCGTCCCGTACACGGTCGAGAAGGACCCGAAGAGCGACGGCGTCGCGGTCAAGCTCTCCGACGGCAAGACGTACACGCCGCCCGAGATCAGCGCGATGATCCTTCAGAAGCTCCGCACGGACGCCGAGGCGTATCTCGGGGAGAAGGTAACCGAGGCGGTCATCACCGTCCCGGCGTACTTCGACGACACGCAGCGCCAGGCGACGAAGGACGCCGGCCGCATCGCCGGCCTCGACGTCAAGCGCATCATCAACGAGCCGACGGC
>DASXWX010000142.1:0-2428 GCA_036503395.1 Candidatus Limnocylindrales bacterium | reverse complement strand
CCGGGTCCGGCGCCCGTCCCAGCCTTCCAGCCGACTGTCCTGACGGGCGGGGTCCGGCGTTCGCCACGTTCCGTCGGCCCATGGCTCGACGACGACGACGAAGGTGACGTCGGCGTGCGGCTCGAGCGCGACCGGGAGCTCGAACGGCCCGATCGGCGCCCCGCTCTGGTCGGTCACTCGAACGCGAACCCCCCGCTCGAAGCGGGCCTCGCCTCGCTCCGCGAGATACCGCCACGACCGTTCGCCGACGACCGCCGCCGGCTGGAGGCGCCCCTGCTGGCGGCGTCGGCCGTCGACCTCCTGGACATCGGCGAAGTCCGGTTCGACCTCGAGGCGAAGCGCCGTCCGGACCGCAGCGCCCGACCGGTTGGCGATCGTGAGGTGGTCGATGACGCCGGGACCCACGGCGCGATCGATCCGAAGGTCGAGGACGTCCTGCGGCAGCGCGGGACCGGCGATGTCGGACGTTCGGGTGGGTGACGGCACGACGAGCCAGCCGCGCCAGCGATGCGCGGCGAGCTGCTCCGAGCCGACGAGGCGCGGCGGCGCCTCGGCGAGGGTGTAGGCGAAGGCTTTCAGGAGACGCGTGTCGGTGTCGTAGACGCCTTCGCGGCCGGTGCCTCGAACCGAGCCGTCGTCACCACTGACGACGACCGAGTAACCGGCATGCAGGACGACGGCCATGTGTCCGACGGTAGCCAGCGGCGTTGCGCGGGAGCGTTTCGAGGATGCTGGTCGGCTCTAACCCTCGCGTCGGTCGCATCGTTGCGCGCCGCGCGCTGCGCCAACTGTGACGAACCTGCGACGAGGTCGGCAACCCCCATCGCGCCATGCGTGGACCGATCCGGCATAGCGTCGCCCCTTCACGAAGCTGACACGGGCCCCGGAGATGACTCGACTCCGAACGCTCATCGGTATCTCGGTGTTCTGGCTCGCCCTGAGCATGCTCGGCGACGGGTTCACTGCACTCGTTGTCCCGGAGAAGCTCGCGGCCGTCGTCCCCGTGGGATCCCTGGCGACCGCGATCGGTGCGGTGACGTTCGTGGGCCTCGTCGCAGGCATGCTGGTCCAGCCCGTCGCCGGCGCTCTCAGCGACTCGATCGCGCCACGGTTCGGGCGCACGGGCGTTCTCATCCCGGCGGCACTCCTGGTCCTGGTCGCGCTGGCCGCGTTCGCCGGGCTCGGTTCTCTGCCGGCGATCGTCGTCTCGTTCCTGCTCCTGCAGGTGGCGCTCAACATCGCCCAGGCGGCTCAACAGGGATTCATCCCGGACCGCGTCGCGTCCGGTTGGCGCGGCCGCGCGGCGGGCCTGAAGGGGCTCGCGGACGTAGGCGGCGCGTTCCTTGGATTTGCCCTCCTCGCGGCGCTCGTCGTCGGCGGAGACATCAGGTCGGCCGCGGTCGCCCTCGGGGTCGTCGTTGTCGGAACGCTCGTTCTGACGCTCGTCCTGGTGCCCCGGCGGCTCCCACCCAGCAGCTCAACGTCGCGGAAGGATCGGCACGACGGCACACAGCTCGACCCGGAGCGGCGAGCCGCCTTCCTCCGGAGCGTCGGGGCTCGGTTCCTGTTCCTCCTGGGGATCTACGGCATAGGGCGCTTCCTCCTGCTGTTCGTCGCGGACCGTCTCGGCGTCGACCCGACAATGGCGGGCGGGCAGACGGCAATCGTCTTCGCAGGGCTGACCCTCTGGACGGCGGTCGCGTCGCTGCCGGCCGGATGGATAGCGGACCGGGCGGGCCGGACCACCACGATGTGCGCGGGCGCAGCGGCGAGCGCGATCGGGAGCCTGCTCCTTCTCGCCGCGCCCGACGTTCCGGCAAATGCTCGTGTTCGGCGGTCTGATGTCGATCGGTTCCGCTGCCTTCGTCACGGCGAACTGGGCCATGACGACCGACGTCGTCCCGGCGGCCCGGGCCGGCCGGCTGCTTGGCCTGGCGAACGTCGGGACGGCCGGCGCGGCGGCCGTGGCGGGCCTGTTCGGCCCCGTTGCCGACGTCGCCAGGGCGGCCTTCCCCGGGTCCGGCTATGCATCCGTGTTCATCGGGGCCGTCGTCCCTATCGCCTTGAGCATCATCGTCGCCCGTCCGCTGTCGCGCCTGGAGTCGCCCCGACCCCATTCCGCGCGGCCGCCCTCGGTCCGCGAACCGACGCTTGCCAGCGCCCAGCCCGCGGGACGCCTGCTCCGATGACGCCGCCCGCGACGCGCTCGGCCACGCGAACGGGTCCTCTTCCCACTGGAAAGACGCCCCACCAGTTGTCGCTGCCGCCGTCCATGGCCGGAATGGGCGATCGATCGCAGCTCGTGCCCCCGATCGGCCTCGACGTTCCGGCCTACCTCGCCCAGCTGCTCAAGCCGATCGCGCCGATCGTCAAGCGGATCCGGTATCGCCGTCACGGGACCCGCGACCATGACCCAGCGGACGTCCTC
>DASXWX010000141.1:0-1811 GCA_036503395.1 Candidatus Limnocylindrales bacterium | reverse complement strand
CGCTGGCCCGAGCCGCTGGGCCTCGTCGTGCACGAAGGGATGAGCCGCGGCCGCGCCGTCATCGGCACTCGCCCCGGCGGCCATGCCGACCTGATCGTCGACGGCGAGAGCGGGCTGCTCGTCCCGTCTGGCGACGCCGTCGCGCTGGCGGCGGCGATCGCTCGCCTGCTCGCCGACCCCGCGCTTCGGGCCCGGCTCGGTACCTCCGGGCGGCAGCTCGTGCTGCGGGAATTCGATCTTCGTCAGAACGTTCGCGACCTCGTCGACCGGATCGGCAAGGTCGCCGCCGCCCGGACGGACCGGCGTCCCGCGGGTGGTGGCTAGCCGAACAGCCTTCGCACCAGCGGCAGGCGCGCGATCTCGGGGAATGTGTCGGCGATCAGGAGCGCATGGCGGTTGAGGAGCAGGACGGCCGCCGAGACGACGCCGGCGAGGACGAGCTCGACCAGCAGGCCGGCGTGGACGAGTAGCTCGAAGGCGAGCAGCACGAGAGTCGCCGCCGCGACCACGACGTAGATCCGGATCGCCGCCGGCTCGAGGACGGGAATGTCGGTGCCGCGCCGGAGCCCGAGCTGCTTGAGGATGTTGTGGACGATGAGCGTCGTCATCGTGCCGACCGCGGCGCCGGCCGGTCCGAACGGCGGGATGAGGGCGAGGTTGATCACGAGGTTGAGGACCGCCGCCGCGACGTTGACGACCACGATGTAGCGGAGGTCGCCGAACACGCGCAGCGTGAGCCCGTTGAACCCGAGCGCGGTGTTCAGGTAGTAGCCCAGCGAGAGCATCGCCAGGAACGGTGCGGACGAGGCGTAGCGAGGCTCGTAGAGCGCGACGGTCAACGGCTCGGCGAGCGAGAACGTCAGCGCGAAGAGCGGGAACGAGGCGACGGTCATCCAGGTCGCGGTCTGCCAGTAGAGGTCGCGGATCCCGGCGACGTCTCGTCGGGCGTACAGCCGCGACGCCGCGGGCACGAACAGGAGCGTGAAGGCCGAGAACACGAGCTGGTTCAGCCCGGCCGCCGGGATCACGACCCGGAACGCGGCGACGTCCTCGGCGCCGTGGAAGATCCCGAGCAGGATCGCGTCGCTCGTGCTCAGGACGATGTAGACGAGGTCCGTGGTGAGGAGCGGGATCGTGAACGCGAGCAGCTCCCGGCCCGGGATCTCGAGATGACGCGGCCGGAGCCGCTGCCAGAGGCCGCGGCCGCTGAAGACCCGGGCCAGGATCGCGATGTAGACGACGAGCCCGGCAGCGCCCGCGATCACGTAACCGGCCGCGAGGAAGATCACGTCGGCGCCGAGGGCGACGAGGGCCACGACGACGCCGAGCCGGAGCGCCGGCGCGACGACGAAGCGTCGGATGAAGATCGCTCGAGGGCTGGCGAAGACCGACAGGAGCGCGGTCAGCATCGTGTCGAGGGCCTGGATCGGCGCGAGCAGGATGATCACCGCGACGAGCGTTCGGGACGCCTCGTCGCCGAGGGACACCTCGCCAGCCGCCACGAGCGCGAGGACCACGCCGACGACCCCGAGCCCGACGACGATCGACGCAAACGTCGAGAAGAAGATCGTGCCGAACATCCGGTCGGTCCGACCCTCCTCATCGTCGATCGCGACGAAGCGGCTGATCGACCGGTCGAGCCCGAGCGTGGCGACGGTCTGGCCGAGGTCGGCGATCGAGAGGGCGAACGCGAACGCACCGTAGTCGGCGCGCGTCAGGTATCGGACGATCGTGACCTGGACGACGAAGTTGACCGCCATCGTCGCCAGGCGTCCGACGAGCAGAAGCGTCGAGCCGCGGATCTGGCCGCG
>DASXWX010000140.1:0-3223 GCA_036503395.1 Candidatus Limnocylindrales bacterium | reverse complement strand
GCCGTGACCGCGGTCTCGGACATCGGAGGCACGATCCTCGTCAACTACGCCTACCTGACGGCGCCCTACCAGGTGACGGCGCTGGGTCCGAAGGGGCTCTACGACCGCCTCATCGCGGTGCCGTCCTTTGCCGAGCTCGTGCGGACCCGGGCCGATGCGTTCGCCCTCCAGATCGGGTTCGCCGAGCCCGACAAGGTCGTCGTCCCCGCCTATGCCGGGCCGGTGAGCCTCACCTCCGGGCGAGCCGCCACGAGCCCGCCACCGGCATCGGGAGCCCCCTGATGCGTCGTCCCCGCGCGCAGATCGCGCTGACGGCCGTCGCCCTCCTGCTCGGGTTGTTCGTCGTCCTCCAGATCCGATCGCAGGCAGGGGCGTCGGACCTCGCCAACCGATCGGCCCAGGACCTGACCGTGCTCGTCGCGAACCTCAACACCCGCAATGACCAGCTCCGGACCGAGATCGCGGCCCTCGAGGCGGAGTCCGGCGCTCTCGGGGCCGCCCAGGCACGCGGCCAGACCTCGCTCGACCAGCTGCATGACGACCTCGCCCGGATCCAGGCCTGGGCCGGCCTGCTGCCGGTGACCGGGCCCGGCGTCGTGGTCCGCATCGAGGGACCGGTCCACGCCGGGGCGGTCGACGACCTGGTGAACGAGCTGCGGAACGCCGGCGCGGAGGCGATCACGATCGACGGCGTGCGCGACGTCCCCGGAGTCGTCGTGGCCGGGGAGCCCGGCGCGCTCACCGTCGACGGCCGCCCCGCGATCGGGGTCATCGAGATCCAGGCGATCGGGGATCCCGGTGCGCTCGGCGGCACGCTGACCCGGGCCGGCGGCCTCGTCGCCCAGCTGGCGGCCACCGAACCCGGCGCGGCGATCAAGGTCGACCCGGCCGACAGGCTCGACCTGCCGGCGACGACGCGCACCCTCCGGCCGCCCGACGCGGTCCCCCGCCTCTGATACGCTCGGCCGCCATGAGCGAGCGGACCGTCGTGCCGTTCCTGCTCGGCGACGTCGTCCGGCTCGCGCGCCCCCACCCGTGCGGCGGCGACACCTGGCTCGTCGACCGGCTCGGCGCCGACATCGGGCTCCGCTGCCGGACCTGCGGCCGGCACGTTCTGCTCGAGCGCCGAGCCGTGGAGCGACGCGTCGTTGCATTCGTCGAGCGAGGCGACCCGGAGCTGAGTCGCGCCGTGACACCCGCCGGTCGGTGACCGGCGCGCCGTCGAGGTCGACGAGTCCCGAGCCCGACGCCGCCTCGGCCCTCGCGGTCTTCGCGATCCGGCCCTTCCTGCTCCTCTGGCTGTCGCAGGCCGCGACCCAGATCGGCGGCAACATGGTCATCTACGGCCTGACCGTCGTCATCTTCGAGGCGACCCGGTCGAACGCCGCGGTCAGCGCTCTGTTGCTCACCTTCCTCGTGCCCGCGGTCGAGCTCTCGGCAGTGGCCGGCGTCTACGTCGACCGGCTCGATCGGCGCCTCCTGCTGATCGTCACGAACGTGCTCCGCGCCGGCGCGTTCGCCCTCATGTTCCTGGCGGGAACGAACATCCTGGCGATCTACGTGCTCAACGTCGCCGTCAGCGCGATCACGGTCTTCTTCGCCCCTGCCGAGGCGGCGATGATCCCGGTCCTCGTGCCGCGGCCGCTGCTGTTGGCGGCGAACGGCGTTTTCACGCTGACCCTCAACGCGGCGTTTCCGATCGGCTTTGCCCTCGTCGGCCCGCTCGTCGTGACGCTCGCCGGCCCGACCGCGCTCCTGCTGGTGATCGCCGCGCTCTACCTCCTCGCCGCGGTCTTCTGCGCGACGCTGCCACCGTCTCCGCCGGTGGTCGCGGCTCCGGAGCGCGCCCAGGGTGCGCTCGGGACCGTGCGCGAGGCCGAGCGGGCGGTCGGCACAACGTTCGCCCAGCTGCGCGACGGTCTCGGCTTCATCAGGCAGCACCCCAACATCCGCTGGTCGCTGACGTATCTCGGTATCACCGCCTCGCTGATCGGGGTCCTCGGCGTCCTCGGCCCCGACTTCGCCACGGAGGCGCTCGGCCTCGGCACCAAGGACTTCGTCGTCGTCGTCCTGCCGCTCGGCTTCGGCGTCGTGGTCGGGATCCTCCTGCTCAACAGCTATGGCCGGCTCGTGGCGCGACGCCGGGTGATCGAGGCGGGCCTGATCTCGCTCGGCGTCCTCCTCGGCGTGCTCTCCATCGCCGGGCCGATCGCCCGCTTCCTGCTCCGGCTCGGCGCGGCGACGTCGGCGGTCGCCGGAGTCGATCTGTCGGGCTACGTGTCACTCCTGTCGGTCGTGATCGGAATCGCGTTCCTCGCCGGCATCGCCTACGCGGTCGTGGCGATCCCTGCCCAGACCCAGCTCCAGGAGGACCTGCCCGTCGACGTCCGGGGCCGCGTCTTCGGCGTCCTCAACATGCTCGTCTCGGTCTCGAGCCTGCTGCCGATCGTCGTCGTCGGGCCGATCTCGGATCTCTTCGGGACGACGCCGGTCATCTTCCTGATCGCGATCCTCGTCGGCGGCTCGGGTGTGGCGTCGGTGCTCAATCGAGGGCCGCTCCAGCCGGCCGAGTCGAGCGCCCACGCCGATCGGCGCCAGCCGACCGCGCCGGTCGATCCCGTCGCCGTCGCCCTCCAGTCCGAGGTCCGCCTCTCGGGCGATCGCGAAGGCACCGAGCGGTGACCGTTGCGTCCGTGCCGGCCGAACCGGACGAGACACCCGGATCGTGGCGGCTGGGCGCGGCCACGGTCCTCCTTGGTGGCCTCATCCTCGGCGTCCGTTCGTCCGGCCGCGGGCCGGCGCGCCACCTCGTCACGCTCGTCGCCGCGGGCCTGATGGGCGCGGTGCCCATGCTCACGGCGTCGGCACGCCGGCCGCCGATCGCGCCCCGCCCACAGGACCGAGCGCCGTACGAGACCCTGCCGACTGTGACGGTCCTCGTGGCCGCCCGCGACGAGGCCGCGGTGATCGAGCGCCTCGTCGAGGACGTCGCGGCGCAGGACCACCGCACGGCGGACGGACACCCCCGTTTCGAGCTGATCGTGGTCGACGACCGCTCGACCGACGGAACTGGCCAGGCCGCCCTGCGAGCGGCGGCCAGGTGCGGCATCGGCGACGTCACCCGGTTCGTCCGGCGGGGCGGGGAGGGCCTGGCCGACGGCAAGGGCGCCGCGCTCACGGCGGTCGCGCCCGAGGACTGCCGTGGCGACGTCATCACGGTCCT
>DASXWX010000139.1:0-9637 GCA_036503395.1 Candidatus Limnocylindrales bacterium | reverse complement strand
CGGGGGATCCGTCCGAGCTCGAACGACGCCGCCGCTCCCTCGTTCAAGCCGGTGGAAAGAGGCCGTCGTACCGAACGCCGTAACGCGGTTCGGCCATCATCGGCTCCGCCGTCTCGCGCCACGTCCGGTAGTGCTGAGTCGACTTGTGGGCGGCGGCCGCGGCCTCGTCGACGTATGCCTCGTAGAGGATGAACCGATCGGGCTCCTCGACGGAGCGGATGACGTCGAACCGGCGGTTCCCGGGCTCCTGCGTCGAGGCCTCGTGGTTCGCCCGCGTCGCCGTGAGAAACGCGTCGAGGTCCTCGGGCTTGACCCTGACATGGACGAGCGTCACGAACATCCTCGGCCTCCACCAGCGCCGGCCGGTCCGCCCGGCCCGCCCGACGCTACACCTACGGCAGCTGCGACAGGATCGCCTCGGCATGGGACGGGTCGTCGGCCTGGATCTCGACGACAAGATCCCCGAGGCCGTAGATCCAGTCCTCGTCGCTGCCCTCGTACGACCCGACGAGCACGCTCCGACCGGCGACGACCTCGCGCCGGAACGCCCACAGCTGCTCGGGGACCGTCCCTCGGATCAGCGACTCGAGCGTGGGCTGCCAGCCAGCCGCCGCACGGCCCGGGAGGCGATAAACGCTCACCGACGCCCAGTCGTCGTCGGTCCGGCCCGGGAGATACTCCTCGGCCATCTCGACGCGCTCGAGATCGTTTCCGAGCTCCGAGGTGAGTGCCGTGTACAGCCCGCCGAACTGCGACTCGTCGTCGAGCGGGTCTGTCCCGTCGAACGACCCGCGAAGCTCCGCGGCCCGGTCGTTCACGACGCTCGGCATCAGCGCCTCGAGGTCCGGGAATTCGTGCGGCTCGTCGAGGGCGGGGATCGTCGGGGTGGGCTGGCGATGGGGAACGAGGCCGAGCGCGGTGATGGCCAGCCCGCCGATCGAGATCGCGACGAGCGCTGCGATCGCCACCGCGAGCCGAAGCGTCGGGGCCACGAGCCGGTCAGGCCATCCGGGCGTAATCCGCTGCCGCCCGCTTCACGAACCTGCCGTGCCCCGCCGGCCCACGCCACTCGCCGTCCCGGACGACGACCGTGCCGCGCGACAGCACGACGTCCGACGCGCCCTGGACCTCGCGGCCCTCGTAGCAGGAGTAGTCGACGTCCATGTGGTGCGTCTTGGCGCTGATCGTGTGCCGCTTCGACGGGTCATAGATCACGATGTCGGCGTCCGACCCGACCGTGATCGCGCCCTTGCGCGGGTACATCCCGAACAGCTTCGCCGGTGCGGTGGCGATCAACTCCACCCAGCGTTCCGGCGTGATCCGACCCGCGACGACCCCACCGTCATGGAGGAGGTCGACGCGGTCCTCCACGCCCGGCAGCCCGTTCGGAATCTTTCGGAAGTCGCCCCGGCCGAGCTCCTTCTGGCCGTCGAAGTCGAACGGGCAGTGGTCGGTCGAGACGACCTGGAGGTCGTCCTTGACGAGCCCCGCCCAGAGGTCGTCCTGGTGGTCCTTGGGCCGGAGCGGCGGCGAGCAGACGAACTTCGCCCCCTCGAAGCCGTTGCCGAGGTCGTCCAGCGAGAGGAAGAGGTACTGCGGGCACGTCTCGGCGAAGGCCTGCGCCCCGCGGTCGCGGGCCGCCCGGACCTCGTTGAGGGCGTCCCGGGCCGAGAGGTGGACGATGTAGACCGGCACCCCGGCGGCCTCGGCGAGGCGGATCACCCGGTTCGTCGCCTCGCCCTCGAGGATCGGGTAGCGGCTGATGCCGTGATAGAGCGGCTCGGTGTGGCCGGACTCGACGTTCTGGGCCGCGATCACGTCGATCGCCGGTCCATTCTCGGCGTGGATCATGATCAGACCGCCGTTCTTCGCGGTCTGCTCCATCGCCCGGAAGATCGCCCCGTCGTCGCTGTAGAAGACGCCGGGATAGGCGGTGAACAGCTTGAAGTCGGGAATTCCCTCCGCGACGAGCTCGTCCATCTCCGCGAGCGAGCCATCGGTGACGTCGCTCATGATCATGTGGAAGCCGTAGTCGACCAGGGCGTTGCCCTCGGCCTTGGCGAACCACGCCTCGAGGCCTTCGCGGAGCGAATGGCCCTTCGTCTGGACGGCGAAGTCGACGATCGTGGTCGTCCCGCCGAACGCGGCCGCCCGCGTGCCGGTCTCGAACGTGTCCTTGGCGAACGTGCCGCCGAACGGCAGCTCCATGTGGGTGTGGACGTCGATCGCACCGGGGATGACCCACTTGCCGGCCGCGTCGATCGTCTCGTCGGCCGTGACCCCGGCGGCGGCGAGATCCCGTCCGATCTGGGCGATCGTCTCGCCGTCGATCAGGACGTCCGCCGTCTGCGTGCCCTCGGCCCCGACGATCGTGCCCCCGGAGATCAGCGTCCGCATCGATTCCTCCTCTCGTCCGAGCGCCGAGGATAGCGCCGGCGCCTGCACGCGGACGGGTGGATGAAACGGCCGTGCAATCGCGGGGCGGGTTCCTGACCGAGGGCCGTCGCCCGACCGCGACCTACGGTGTCCGCGACCTCGCAGGGAGAGCTCGACCATGACCGACATGAACGACCGACCGATCCGCGACGATCCCGTCGCACCGCTCCCGCCGCCTGATGCGCCGCTTCCGCCGCGCGATGCGCCCGTCCCGCGTGCCTACCGCCCGATGACGGTCGCCGGGCCGGCCCCGGTCGCCCTCCGCCGCGACCTCGTCCGCTGGGGCCCGGTGGTCGCCGGCCTCTTCACGGCGTTGACGACCCTCATCCTGCTCAGCCTGCTCGCGGTCGCCCTGGGCATCACGGCCGTGGCGGACGCCGGAACCGGCACGGCCCGGAACGACACGTTCCAGCTCGGAGCGGCGATCACGGCCGCCGTCATCGGCATCGTCAGCTTCTTCGTCGGCGGCCTCGTCGCCGCCCGGACGGCAGCGATCAGCGGCCGCGGTGCCGGCGCCCTCAACGGGTTCCTCGTCTGGGCGCTCGGCGTCGTCGTCGTGCTCGCGCTCGCGGCGATGGGCCTGAGCGCGATCCTCGGCGCCGCGGGCAACGTCGTCGGCGTGACGGGCGTGCCGCAGGTGACACCGCCCAACGTGAGCCCCGGCCAGACCGCCGAGATCGGCCGGAACTCGGCGCTCGGGGCGTTCATCTCGCTGGCGATCCCGGCGATCGCGGCCGCGATCGGCGGCGCGTTCGGCGCCCGGGCCGAGCTCGCCTCGGACGAGGACGTCGCCTGATGCGACTCGGATATGCGCTGTCGTCCGAGGAGCACCGGCCGCGCGATCTCGTCCGCTGGGCTCGGCGGGCCGAGGAGGCCGGCTTCACGTTCGGCATGATCTCGGATCACTACCACCCATGGACCGACCGCCAGGGCAACAGCCCCTTCGCCTGGTCGATCCTCGGCGCGCTGGCCGAAGGGACCGAGCGGATGGCGTTCGGGACGGCGGTGACGTGCCCGCTCATCCGCTATCACCCCGCCCTCGTCGCCCAGATGGCGGCAACCGTCGGAGCGCTCATGCCCGGCCGCTTCTGGCTCGGCCTCGGCACCGGCGAGAACCTGAACGAGCACGTCTACGGCGACCGCTGGCCGGGGGCCGTCGAGCGGATCTCGATGTTCCGCGAGGCGATCCAGATCATCCGTGCGCTGTGGCAGGGCGACCTCGTCGAGTACGACGGCGACTACTACGACGTCTCGCGGGCGCGGCTTTACACGCTGCCGGATGAGCCGGTCCCGATCTACGTGGCCGGCAACGGCCCGAAGGTCCTCGAGGCGGTCGCCGAGCTCGCGGACGGCTACGTCGGAACGGCGCCCAAGAAGGACCTCATCGCCCGCTTCGACGAGCTGTCCGGTCCCGGCAAGCCGAAGATCGGCCAGGTGACGGTCTGCTGGGCCGCAGACGAGGCCGTGGCGCGACGTACCGCGTTCGAGATCTGGCCGACGGCGGCCGTCACGGGCGAGGCCTCCCAGGAGCTGCCGCTGCCACGCCACTTCGAGGAGCTCGCGAAGATGGCGACGGAGGAGATGGTCGCCAGGGAGGTCATCTGCGGCCCCGACCCGCAGCGGCACGCCGAGGCCCTACGGAAGTACGCCGACGCGGGGTACGACCACGTCTACGTCCACCAGATCGGACCGGACCAGGACGGGATGATCGACTTCTACGCCCGCGAGGTGCTCCCGAAGGTGGGTCAGGCGGCAGTGTCGGGCGTCGCCCCGGCCGCCGCGGCGGGTTAGTCGGCAGTCGGCTCGCGCAGGCGGCCGACGACGAGGAGCAGGCAGGCCGCGACGTCGGCGAGGAGCGCACCGATGAGCGCGGTCCGATACCCGGTCATCAGGGCGTGCGCGTCCACGCTCGTCAGCCGACCGAGGATCATCGCGAGGAGCGTCGCCGCCAGCGCGGCGACGACGACCACCAGCATGCGGCGAAGGACACGCTCTCGACGCGCGGATCGACCGTCGAGGTCCCAGAAGGGATCGCGCCGAAGGGACAGCACCATCGGGTCTCCTTAGCTCGTCGAGACCCAGCCTGCCGGACCGTTCGTCCCGTTGTCGACCCTGACGCTTTGGCCAGGGCCGGTCCCGGTGTCAGGCGGCGTTAGCGGCTTCCCTCAGAGCCGGGATCACGTCGCGGCCGTAGGCCTCGAGCTGCTCCTCCTCGTCGCCGTTCATCAGGTAGAGGTTGAACTGGTCGACGCCGGCGTCGGCCAGCTCCCGGAGCTTGGCGACGTGCTCGTCGACCGAGCCGAGGACGCAGAACCGGTCAGTCACCTCGTCTCCGACGAACGTCGCGTTCGACGAGCCGACCTCGGCGTGGTGGAGGTAGTCGTAGCCGGAGCGGTCGCGCATGTAGCCGGTGAGCGCCTCGGGCAGCTCCTCACGCGGATAACGGTTCACGAGATCCACGACGTGGTTGCTCACGAGCGCAGGGAACCAGCGCGTCCGTTCGCGGCCCGCATCGCGCGGCCCGACGTGTGCCGGGGCCGCGGCCTGGACCCGCACGGAACCCGCGGGACGTCCGGCCGCCGCCTCGGCGTCGCGGAGCTGGCTCACGAACCAGCGGACGAGGTCGGGGTCGGCGAGCTGGAGGATGAGGCCGTCGGCGACGCGCCCGGTCATCGTCAGTGCCATGGGCCCGTATCCCGCGACCCACACCGGCAGCGCCCACCCATTAACCCACGGCAGGCGCAGCTCCGTGCCCTCGTACTCGATCGACTCGCCGGCGACGAGTGCGCGAATGACGCGGATCGCCTCCTCGGTGTGGGCGAGGGTGATCGGCGGCTTGCCGAGCACGCGTCGGGCCGAGTCGCCCCGGCCGATGCCGAGGTCCATCCGGCCGCCGGACAGCTCGTCGAGCACGGCGAGGGCGGACGCCGTCACGCTCGGCTCGCGGGTGCCGGGGTTCGTCACGCACGTTCCCAGCCGGATCCGGTCCGTGGCCTCCGCCATCAGCGTGAGCAGCACGTAGGGCTCGCGCCAGAGGACGTGCGAGTCGAACAGCCAGCCGTAGGCGAACCCGGCCGCCTCGGCCTGGCGCGTCAGCGCCATCGTCCGCTCGAGCGAGTGGTCCGGCTTGAGCGTGAACCCGAAATCCATCGACCTGGCACCCTCAACCGGGAGGGCTACTCGCTCCCGAAAGCCGAGGCGGAGCTTGGCGAGAAAGCGTGGAGTGCCATGCGACGGCTCGGCTTACGGTGCAACGAGGTCGCCGTAGGCGTCGGGCCGGCGGTCGCGGTAGAACTGCCAGGTCTGGCGGACCTGCTGGATCAGGTCGAGGTCCATGTCCCGGATCATCAGCTCCTCCTCGTAGGGGCTCCCGACCCCGCCGATGAACTGGCCCCGGGGATCCGCGAAGTAGCTCTGGCCGTAGAAGTCGTCCTCGCCGAGGGGCTCGACGCCGACCCGGTTGATGGTCCCGACGAAGTAGCCGTTCGCAACGGCGTGGCTGACCTGCTCGATTCGCCAGAGGTACTCCGAGAGTCCGCGCGAGGTCGCTGAGGGAATGAACACCATCTCGGCGCCGTTGAGCCCGAGCGCCCGGGCACCCTCCGGGAAATGCCGGTCGTAGCAGATGTAGACGCCGACCTTGCCGACCGCGGTCTCGAAGACGGGATAGCCGAGGTTTCCAGGCCGGAAGTAGAACTTCTCCCAGAAGCCCTTCACATCGGGGATGTGGGTCTTGCGGTACTTCCCGAGGTAGGTCCCGTCGGCATCGATCACCGCGGCGGTGTTGTAGTAGATCCCGGACGCCCGCTCGTCCTCCTCGTACATCGGCACGACGAGGACCATCCCGGTCTGCTTCGCGAGGTCCTGCATCCGCTCCGTCGTCGGGCCGTCGGGGATGTGCTCCGTGTAGGAGAAGTACTGCGAGTCACCGTTGACCTGGCAGAAGTACGGCCCGTAGAAGAGCTCCTGGAAGAGCATCACCTGGGCGCCCTGCCTGGCGGCCTCGTGGGCGTTCTCCTCGTGCTTCCGGATCATCGACTCCTTGTCGCCGGTCCAGGTCGCCTGCAGGAGCGCACCTCGAACGTTTCGCGCCATCAGCCCCTCCGTCTCGCCGGTGTCGTCGGTCTCGTGGCGCCGAAGCGTACACCGGCCCGCGGCCCGCTTCCGACGCCGCGCCGCCCGTCCGCGCGATGCGTGTCAGGCATCACGCCGGCCCCCGAACGCCGGCGTCAATCCGCGCAGGCATCGAACCGACACGAAGGGCACACTCGAACGCAGCCGCCATGCCGACTGGGCATCGAGTGGACCGGCGCGGCCGATTCCCATGCCGGGTGGGTATGGGTGCAGGTGACCGGCCGCTTCGGCAACCGGTTCCCTCGTTCGACGCCGGCTGTGCTTGAATCGGGTGTCGAGGCGGGGAAGCAGCGCGACGAGGTGGCAGACGATGGGAGTCGAAACGGCGCCGATGGCCGGCACGGCCGGGATGAGCAGCGAGCAGATCGAGTCGCTCTCGCGCGAGTACACGCTGTTCCCGTGGGCCGCCCAGGGCGCGGTCGCCCCGATCGCGATCGACCGCGCGGAAGGGGTCTATCTCTACACGCCCGAGGGCCGCCGGATCCTCGACTTCAACAGCCAGCTCATGAGCGTCAACATCGGTCACTCGGATCGGCGGGTGATCGACGCGATCACCGCCCAGGCGACGAAGGTCCAGTACGTCCAGCCGAACATGGTCACCGAGGCTCGGGCCGTCCTGGGCCAGATGCTCGCCGAGCGGCTGCCGGGCGACCTCGACAAGGTCTTCTTCACCCTCGGCGGCGCCGAGGCGAACGAGAACGCGATCAAGCTGGCCCGCCAGGCGACCGGGCGCCACAAGATCGGCGCCCGCTACCGCTCGTATCACGGCGCGACGGCGGGCGCGATGACCCTGACCGGCGATCCGCGCCGGATCCCGAACGAGCCCGGGATCAGCGGCGTCTTCCGGATCCCGGACTTCCACCCGTGGGGCGAGGCCGAGCCGCGGCGGGCCGACGAGGTCCTCCACGACACCGAGCTCGTTATCCAGTACGAGGGCCCGTCGACGATCGCCGCACTCATCGTCGAGCCGGTCGTCGGCACGAACGGGATCCTCATCCCACCCGACGGCTACATGCAGGGCCTGCGCGAGCTGTGCGACCGCTACGGGATCGTGCTGATCGCCGACGAGGTGATGGCGGGCTTCGGGCGAACGGGCGAGCTGTTCGCCGTGAACCACTGGAACGTCGTGCCCGACATCCTGACGATGGCCAAGGGACTCACGTCCTCGTACCTCCCGCTGGGCGCCGTCGGGATGCGGCCGTGGATCGCCGAGCACTTCGAGAAGAACGTCTACTTCGGCGGGCTCACCTACAACAGCCATCCGGTTTCGTGTGCCGCGGCTGTCGCGACCCTCAAGGTCTATGACGAGGACGGGCTGGTCGATCGGGCGAAGGCCCTCGGACCGGTCATGCGCCGCCACCACGAGGCGCTGCGGGCGAAGCACCCGTCGGTCGGGGCGATCCGCAACATCGGCCTGTTCGGGATCATCGATCTCGTCCGTTCCCGGGACCCATACGTGCCCATGACCTCGTACAACGGCACGTCGGACGAGATGAAAGCGGTCGCCGCGTCGGTCCGCGAGCAGGGCATGTTCACGATGTTCCACTGGAACTCGATCTCGACGAACCCGCCCCTGATCGTGACCGAGGCGCAGCTGGACGAGGGCTTCGCGATCATCGACCGCGCCCTCGACAAGGCGGACGAGGCGGTCACCAGGTAGTCACGGCACGAACCCGAGCGCCGCCGTCGCGCCACGGAGGAGCGGCCGGCCGGGATCGACCCGAACGAGATCTGGCGCGGGCTCCTGCTCGGGACGGATCCGCAGTACGCCCGGACCCGGGCGCTCATGCGGCACCTGCCCGGGGAGCCCCGCTGCAAGATGTGCGCCGCCCCGTTCGGCGTGCCGGGGGCGCTTCTCCTGCGGTTCACCGGCCGCAAGCGGTGGGCCAAGAACCCGACCTACTGCGGGATGTGCTTCGACATCCTCTCGAGGTTCCATGGCGGCGCGGAGATCGAGTCGTCGTACCTGTTCGCGGACGTCCGCGGCTCGACGTCGCTGGCCGAACGCATCAGTCCCACCGAGTTCCGGTCGCTCCTCGACCGGTTCTACGACACGGCCGCGCGCGTCCTGGTCGACCACGACGCCATCGACGACAAGTTCGTCGGCGACGAGGTCGTCGCGATCTTCATCCCGGCCCTCGCCCACGACGCCCACGCGGCGCGGGCGATCGAGGCGGGTCTCGCGCTCCTGCGGGCGACCGGCCACGGCGAGCCGGGTGGGCCGTGGCTGCCGATCGGGATCGGGGTCCATACCGGCATCGCGTTCCTCGGGGCCGTCGGCGAGCCGCCCGTCACGGAGCTGACCGCGCTCGGCGATGTCGTGAACACGGCGGCACGCCTCGCGTCCGCGGCCGCGGCCGGCGAGCTGCTCGTGAGCGAGGCCGCGGCCACGTCGAGCGGCCGGGACGTCCGCGACCGCGAACGGCGGGACCTCGAGCTGAAAGGCAAAGCCACGACGACGACCGTCTACGTCGAGCGTGCCTCTCCCTGACGTCGGGGCGATCGGGGCGGTCGGGCGGTCGGGGCGGTCGGGGCGGTCGGGGCGGTCGGCCCGCCGCGGCCGAGTCTCGTCCGCTCCTGTGCTTCTCAAGCACGAATACCGAACGAACGAGCGTGGCTCGCGCGCGGACTCGTCGGATCCGGCGCGGTCTCACGCTCACTGGTTCGCAGGTTGTGCTTCACGAACACAACCGCTCGAAGAGGCTGACCCCGGGGGAGACAGCGCGCCTACGCCTGCGCGGAGCGCCCTCGGGCCTGTCGCGCCGCCCGGTTCTCTTCGATCCGGGCCTGGACGAACGCGCGGATGAGCTCCTCCGCGAGGGGATCCCGATGCCGGAAGCGAACCGTGCCGCGGCCGGACAGGTACGGCCGGAGCGCCTCGCCGAGCGCCGCCTTCGTCGCGTCCGTGGCCGGAAAGAGGCTGACGTGGTCGCGGAAGGCGGCGTACCAGACGAGGACGGCGTTCTCGAACCGAAGCGCGGGCATCTGGTAGCTGATGACGTCGGTTGCGCCCGGCGCCAGCTCGAGGGCGATGTCCCGGATCCGTTCGAGCCTCGCCCTCGCCTCC
>DASXWX010000138.1:0-7823 GCA_036503395.1 Candidatus Limnocylindrales bacterium | reverse complement strand
ATGCTCGCCTCGATCGGCTCGATCCTCTGGCTCGGCGAGTGGTGGTTCGGCTCGATCGGCTGGGGGACCCTGCTGGGGACCGAGCTCTTCGTCGGCCTCGCCGTGTCCCTCGCGATGATCGGCCTCGGGACGGGCGCCGGCGGTCAGGCCCGGGCCCTCGTCGTCGGCGTCGTCGTCGGGGTCGTGATCGCGGTCCTGCTCGGTCTCAACCTCCCGAACCGAGCCTGGACGGCGCTCGCCGACGCGCTCCAGCCGGCCGTCCGGCCCGAGTGGCGGATCCTCGTCTTCGCGGTCCCGATCCCGGCCATCGTCCTCGGTGTGCTCGGGCTGGTGGCGGGCCTCCGGACGCGCGCGGGTGCCGGCGCGATCGCCCTGCTCGTCCTCGGGGTGCTCCTCGGCGCCGCCCTCGGTGCCCTGTCGGCGATCGCCTTCAGCCCGGAGGTCGCGGCCGCGATCGGCGTCGCCGTCGGCCTCGGGGTCTGGACAGCCCTCGGTGCCCTCGAGGCACGTCACATCTCGGGCTCGAAGCTCAAGGACCGGTTCGTCCCGAACGAGACGATCGACACGACGAAGGAGACGATCGAGTGGGTGCGCGAACGGACGCCGCTCGGGCGGAGGTCGTAGCCGCCCGGGCCGAGCTGCTCAACGAGGTCGAACGCCTCGAGAGCGCGGGCCGGGCCGCGGCCGACATCCCGGCCAAGGTTCGACGGGCGCCGGCCCAGACCGCGGGCCTCGCCGCGGGTGCGGCCTTCCTGCTGGCCGGCGGCCCCAGGCGGCTCTGGCGGCGGGCCAGGCGTGCCGTCGGCGGACCCGAGGCCGACCTCCCGCCGCGCGTCCTGCCGAAGGAGGTGGACCGCGTCCTGTCGCACCTCGGATCCGACGGCGACCAGGTCCGACGCGTCCTCGAGCGCGAGTTCGCCGACTACCTCGAGGAGCACCGCGAGGAGCGCCAGAAGCGGGACCTCGGCGCGACGGCATCCCTGCTCGCCGGGAGCGTGCTCGGCCCGCTCACCCAGCGCGCCGGTCGCCAGCTGGCCCAACGCCTGTTCGCCCCGGACGCGACGCTCTTCCGCGACACGCTCGCCGGCATCCGCGCCCGGACCGGGACGCGTCCGGAGCCAGGCGCGCCGCCACCGCCACCCCCGTCGGCACCGCCGGCAGACACCTTCCCGCGGCGGTCCGGCCGGCCCTGATCCTCGCCCGTATTCCAGGCCAGCCCCCTCGCCGCTCTCGAACCCGGCTATTACCCATGCCTGTGCGGACCCCGGTCGTTGCCTGACAGGGCCGCTCGTTGCCTGACAAGGCATGAATCCCGCACGCGCGTGTCGGAGCGTGCCCCGGAGGGGTCGGAACGACACGAGATTCGGCCCATTCCGGCTCCATCGTTGCCCACGAGGGCATGACGCGACATCGAGCCGCCGAAATCGTCCCCTCCCGGGCAACGGTCGGCCTCGAGCCGGGTGCGAGCCCTCTCTCCTCTCTACGATGTGGGACGGGCGAGTGGCGGAATGGCAGACGCGCCGGCCTTAGGAGCCGGTGTCCCGTGAGGGACGTGTCGGTTCGACCCCGACCTCGCCTACCACCGCCGACCGGGCTATCGTCTCCAGATGATTGCGCGGCAACCGAGCGTGGCCGCCCAGGCCCTGGCGCTGCTGGTTGCAGCGACGCTCCTCGCCGGATGCGCCGGCGAGGTCGCCGTCGCCGACTCGGTCCGGGTCGCGGCCGATCCGTCGCCGTCCACCGCGGTCTCGGCACCGACGGCCTCGCCCGTCCAACGCCGCCCTTCGTCGGCTCCTCCGGTCGAAGCCGCGCCGACCAACGACGCAGACGCCGCACCCACCGACGCCCCGGCGCCCTCGGCGACCCCGCATCGCGCCGAATTCGCAATGGACCTCTATGAGCCCGGCGACTTCGTCGGCCAGTACACGTTCGAATGGTGCGTCGGGGCGAGCCTCCAGATGGCCCTCCTCGTAACGGACCGGACGAGCGATCGGAGCCGCGCCCTCCAGGCCCGACTCTGGCGCGACGCCCGTGACCGTTCGGACAGCCCGTTCGGCGGCGCGAACCCGATCGGCTGGACGGCGACGCTCAACACGCTCGGGATCGGCCCGTACCGGCTCGTCTCGCTGCCGACCCTCGAGGATGCCGTCGCGACTGCCGCGGCCGCGATTCGCGCCACCCGCCGTCCGGTCGGCCTCGTCATGTGGAGCGGCCGCCACGCGTGGGTCATGACCGGCTTCGAGTCGCGAGGCGACCCCCGCCGGACCACGGACTTCGAGGTCACCGGGGTCCGGGTCCTCGACCCGCTCTACCCGCACGGCAGCCGCGTCTGGGGTCGGTCGCCCGAGCCCGACGCGCTCGTCACGCCGAGGCGGCTGGGCCGGCAGTTCGTGCCGCGACTGTTCGGGCGGATCGACTATGGGGTCCCGCCGGGGTACGTCCTCGTCCTGCCGGCCACCTGACTCGACCCGGCCCGGCCGTCTCGCCGCCGCAGGCCCGACGGTACACTCCATCGTCCGATGAACGTGACCACCACGCCGGCTCCGAAGAGCACGGTCCTCCTCGAGATCGAGGTCCCGCCGGAGCGGCTCACGAGGGCCGTCGACCAGGCCGTCCAGCGGCTCGGTCGGCGGACGAAGGTACCCGGCTTCCGGCCCGGCAAGGCTCCCCGCGCCATGCTCGAGCGGGTCCTCGGCCCCGGGATCGTCCTCGACGACGCGGTCGACCACCTCGTCCAGGACGCCTATCGCGACGCCCTCGTCGAGCAGTCGATCCTCCCGCTCGCCAACGGCGACGTCGAGATCGTCCAGGCAGAGGAGGGCAAGCCGCTCATCTTCAAGGCGACCGTGCCGGTTCGCCCGGACGTCAAGCTCGGCGACTACCGCAACTTCAACTTCCGCCCCGAGATCGAGACGATCGACGACGCCCGGGTCGACAAGGTCGTCGACGAGCTGCGCGACCAGGGCGCAAGCCTGACGGCCGTCGAGGAGCGCGGCGCGCAGAACGGCGACTATGCGGTGATCTCCTACGAGGGCACCCGCGACGGCCAGCCGTTCGACGGCGGGTCCAGCCCGAGGATGCCGCTGATCATCGGCGAGGAGCGCCTCATCCCGGGCTTCGAGGAGCACCTCGTCGGGCTCCGTCCCGGTGACGCCGTCGACTTCGACATCACCTTCCCGGACGACTACCCGGAGGAGTCGCTCCGCGGCCAGGCTGCCCATTTCGCGGTCGAGCTGCGCGAGCTCCGGGCGAAGGTCCTGCCCCCGATCGACGACGACTTCGTCAAGTCGGTCGGCGACTTCGCCGACGTCGCCGAGATGCGCGACGAGATCCGGAAGCGGCTCGAGCGGAACGCCCTCGACCGGGCTCGGCACGACTTCGCCGATCGGATCATCGAGTACGGCGTCGCGAACGCGACGATGGAGCTGCCGGACGTGCTGATCGACCAGGAGGTCGAGGTGATGCACGACGAGCTGCGGGCGTCGCTCGCGCGCCAGGGGATCGGCGAGGAGGCGTATCTCAAGGTCACCGGCAAGACCGACGCCGACGTCCATGCCGATCTCCGGCCGCAGGCCGAGAACCGGGTGAAGGTCCTGTTGGTCCTGTCCCGGATCGCCGAGACCGAGGGCGTCGACGTTCCGGACGCCGACGTCGAGGGCGAGATCGAGCGGGCCCGCGAGCGCTACGCCCAGAGCCCGCGGCTGGTGACCTATTTCGAGAGCGACCGGGGCCGGAGCTTCATCCGGAGCACCCTCCGCAGGACCCGCGTCGTCGAGAAGGTCATCGACGACTGGCTCGAGGCACATCCCGAGCAGACGCCGATCCCGCACCTAGAGGACGACAGGCCGTCGGCGGTGGACGCCGACGCCGTCCGGTCGGCGGCATCGATCGGTGCGACGGACCCGGGGTCGGTCATCTCGGCCGACCACGCCCACGACCACGACCACGGCAACGAGACCGAAGCCACCGATTCCGCCGCGGAGACCGAGGCCCAGGCCGCGCAGGCCTGACCCGCGTCCGACGGCCGTCCGTCCCTGTCCCGAAGGAGCGTCGAATGCTCGTCCCGATGGTCATCGAATCCACAAGCCGCGGAGAGCGCGCGTACGACATCTACTCGCGGCTGCTTCGGGAACGGATCATCTTCCTCGGCGACGCGATCGAGGATCACGTCGCGAACCTGATCATCGCCCAGCTCCTGTTCCTCGATTCCGAGGACCCGGAGAAGGACATCTACCTGTACATCAACTCCCCCGGCGGCGTGGTCAACAGCGGCCTCGCGATCTACGACACGATGCAGTACGTGCGGGCGCCCGTCAGCACGATCTGCCTCGGCATGGCCGCCTCGATGGCGGCCGTCCTCCTGGCCTCGGGCGCGAAGGGCAAGCGCTTCGCACTCCCGAACAGCCGGGTGATGATCCACCAGGGCTCGGGTGGCTTCCGGGGCAACGCGCCGGACGCCAAGATCCAGATGAAGGAATGGGAGTTTCTCGTTCAGCGCAACAACGAGATCCTCGCCCACCACACGAGTCAGCCGCTCGACAAGGTCCTCAAGGACACCGATCGGGACTTTTTCATGTCTCCCGACGAGGCAAAGGACTATGGCATCATCGACGCCGTTTACTCGGTGACGTGGGACTCGCTGACCGCGCAGCACCACGATTCCGAGCAGCCCGCGGAGGCGTCGGAGCCAGTCGTCGGTGACGACGGCGGACCGTCGCCGAAGCGGACGAAGGACCAGGGGGCCGGACGGTGACGACAGCCAGCGGCAGCAAGGGACCGAAGGTTCCCTACCGCTGCAGCTTCTGCGGGAAGAGCCAGGAGCAGGTCCGGAAGCTGATCGCCGGGCAGGGCGTCTACATCTGCGACGAGTGCATCAACCTCTGCCAGGAGATCATCGAGGAGGAGATGCTCGAGGCGCCGCGGACGAAGCCGCAGGCGGCCAAGCTTCCCAATCCCCGCCAGATCAAGTTCGCCCTCGACCAGTACGTCATCAGCCAGGAGCGGGCCAAGAAGGTCCTCTCGGTCGCGGTCTACAACCACTACAAGCGGGTCAACGCCGGCCACCAGGTGGACGAGGTCGAGCTCCAGAAGTCGAACGTCCTCCTGGTCGGCCCCACGGGCTCGGGCAAGACGCTCCTCGCCCAGACCCTCGCCCGCGTCCTCGACGTCCCGTTCTGCATCGCCGACGCGACCTCGCTCACGGAGGCCGGTTACGTCGGAGAGGACGTCGAGAACATCCTGCTGCGCCTCATCCAGGCTGCCGACTTCGACGTCGCCCGGGCTCAGCGGGGGATCATCTACATCGACGAGATCGACAAGATCGCCCGGAAGGCCGACAACCCCTCGATCACCCGGGACGTGTCGGGCGAGGGGGTCCAGCAGGCCCTCCTCAAGATCCTCGAGGGAACGGTCGCGAACGTCCCGCCCCAGGGCGGCCGCAAGCACCCCCACCAGGATTTCATCCAGATCGACACCACGAACGTCCTGTTCGTCTGCGGCGGGGCCTTCGACGGGCTCGAGAAGATCGTCGAGGAACGGGTCGGCCGGCGGTCGATCGGGTTCGGTGCGGACGCCGCCGGGGTCTCGAAGGAGGAGCGGGCGAAGGTCCTCGAGAAGCTCATGCCCGAGGACCTCCTCAAGTTCGGGCTGATCCCGGAGTTCGTCGGCCGGTTGCCGGTCGTGGTCACGCTGATGCCGCTCAATGCGAGCGACCTCGTCCGCGTCCTGACCGAGCCGAAGAACGCGATCGCCCGGCAGTTCCAGAAGTTCCTCGGCCTCGACAAGGTCGAGCTCGTCTTCACCGAGGGTGCGCTGCGAGCCGCGGCCGAGGTCGCGCTCGAGCGGAAGACCGGCGCCCGCGCTCTCCGCTCGATCGTCGAGGAGGCGCTCCTCGACGTCATGTACGACATCCCCGAGCGGACCGAGGTCCGCAAATGCATCATCACCGAGGAGACCATCCGCGAGGGTCGCGCGCCGCTGCTCCTGACGAAGACCGAGGTCGAGCGCGGCGTCGACGAGAACAACTACACCGAGCACCTCGCGGACCGCGAGACTCGCCAGACGGCCTAGGCGGGACGCGTCGCTGATAGCGGCGTGCAACGCGGAGACGGGCGGACGCGCAGTAGGCTGGCCATGCTGGGGGTCGAACCTGGCCCGGCCGACTACCCTGTCTGAGCGAGCCTGAGGAGGACGGCCGCCAGGACGACCGATCCGGCCGCGACCCACAGTGCGCGACGACGCGGATCGGCCCCTCGCCCGGCCCATCGGGCGATCGGCAGCACGAGCAGCGCCGCGGCGCCGTAGACGACGTGCAGGAGGTCCGACGGACCGTGGCCCGAGGCGATCAGGACGATGCCCACGAGCGCGTCGATCGCGGCCAGGATCAGCGCGACGAGGATCGCGCGATCGAGCCACAGTCTCGTGGAGCGTGCCCCGAGGCCGAGCGCGATCGCCGCGATCAGCACGAGCAGGTCCGTGACCGCGAGCGCGAGCGCTCCGGTCGCGTGGAACTCGCTCATGGCCCCGGGCGAACCTCGTCGATGAGCGGCAGGGTAGTCGCCCTCGCGACCGCCGTGCGCGGACTCGCCGCGGCAGGGGCCGTCGTCGTCGCGGCCGCGGCCATCGGGCTCGGCCTGCTCGGTCCGACCGGCGTCGTCCGGGCCGCCCCCGGCGCCTCGTCGCCCCCACCGGGAGCGTCGCAGGTCGCCGACCTGGACACGGGCCGGAGCCTCTTCCTCCAGTCCTGCGCGTCGTGCCACGGCGCCGGCGGCGAGGGCGGACCGTCGGGTCCGTCGATCCAGAACGCCGGCGCGGCGCTCGCCGACTTCGTCCTCCGCTCCGGACGGATGCCGCTCGCGGATCGGGCCACGCCGATGCAGCGTGGTGAGCCGGTGTTCGACGACGCGCAGATCCGGGCCCTCGTCGGCTACGTCGCGAGCCTCGGGAGCGGCCCGGCGATCCCCAGCGTTCAGACGACCGGCGCGGATCTTGCCGCCGGCCAGCAGCTGTACGCGGCGAACTGTGCGGCCTGCCACGGCGCCGGCGGGGCCGGCGGGACCGTCGGCAGTGACGTCGCCCCGGGACTCTCCCACGCCGACCCGACGACGGTCGGTGAGGCCGTCGTGAGCGGGCCGGGGCCGATGCCGGTCTTCGCCTTCGGGCAGGACCAGCTGAACTCGCTGGCCGCCTACGTCGAGTCGCTCAAGAGCCTGCCCCACCCGGGCGGTCTCGAGGTCGCCGAGATCGGCCCGGTCGCGGAGGGCTTCCTCGCCGGCTTTGTCGGCATCGTGACCCTCCTCGCGGTCGCCCGCTGGACGGCGAGCGGCAGCATCGACGACGACGTGACGACGCCGGACGACGAGGCGAACGAATGAGGTTGCCGATCCCGACGCCGCGGCGCCCGACCGGGCCGACGGCCGTCGCCGAGACCGTCGTCGGCGCGGCCTTCCTGGTCGCCTTCGTCACCGGCGTCGCCCTGCTCGTCGTCTACATCGCCGGCGGCCAGACCCAGATCGAGGGCGTCCTGCTGATGCTCGCCCTGGGGGGCATCGGTGCGGGCATCGTCGTCTGGGGCCACGAGCTGATCCCGGAGGTCCAGGGGATCGAGCCTCGGGGCGTTCTCGAGAGCCCGCCGCCGGACGCGACCCGGCGCAGCGATGCGGTCCACGAGGGAATCACCCGACGGCACGCCCTCCTGGGCCTGCTCGGCGTCGGCTTCACCGGTCTTGCCGCCGCACTCGCGGTCCCGGTGTTCTCGCTCGGCCCGGCACCGGGCCGGTCGCTGTTCGAGACGCCGTGGCGGCGTGGGCTCCGCCTCGTCGGCC